>JAGOLH010000125.1 GCA_017994175.1 Bacteroidales bacterium
TTGTTTTACGATATTCTTATTGCCGTTTTTGGTCTCGGCAATAAGAGCTATGGCATGGTGTGCCAGTACAATGACAATTTCGTATGCCAGACCAAAATCTACCCGGTCAATGGTCATTTTTGGTTCAGGTTTTTTCCCACTCTCCAATACACGCAGGGTGCCGGTAATCATCGCAATACGAAACAAAATCAAGCCAAGTCGTTTCACCGTGGCCAGACACTGATCTCCAATCTCCTTGTGTAGCTGTTGCATAATGTTGTTCATGCACGATTTAAACTCTGCCCTAGTTGTCGTATTGAATTGCCATTCAATGGTGCTTCCCAGCGATATAAGCCTGTTCCTGTTCTCGAACATTTGTTGCCCCAGTTCATTGAATATTCGCAAGGTGCGATGCTCCATGTCGATAAATACATCTTTAAAAACCGTAACGGCAGGGAAGGAGTAGAACGCAAACCGGCTGAACAAACCGTTCTCGGTGCTGGGAATGAGTTTAAACAACTGATCTTTGGTGCCTGTCAGCAATGCCGAAAGCCTGGGTTCCGAAAGTTCAAGGTATTCACGGTTGGTTCTTCGTTGCAGACTGATGGGTTCGTGCTGAAAGGCACAACGCAACACGTCGGAATAGTTTCCCCAATCCTGTGACAACGAATTCGCCAACGTATCGGCTTCGGTGCAGAAGAGCAAGCCGGCGCCATCGTTTTCCGACAAGGTCTGCAGGAACGAACTGGCACTGTTGTTCGCCGGAATGATCAGCATTTTTCTCGTAGGCTCGCTGGGAATTTCTTTAGCGGACTCTTTGGTTTTCTTCTTCAACGAATTGCGATACAGCCTGAGTTCCGACTGGTAGGCTTCGTAGGCTTTTGCTGAAGTGTTGAGCATGTCTTTGTGGATTACTTCTGCAAATTTTCGGGTCCATTGCAGTATTCCTTTTCCAGCACCGGCCGGAGCCTCAATAAACACAAAGAAATTCGGGTACACCGTCTTCATGTCGTACATGCCACACACCAAGGGCAGGCATCCCGAAATTACTGACAACGACCCGAGTAGAATAATGTCCTTTTCTTTGGGGTTCGAGAACTGACTGCAGGCGTCAGATAATGTTTTTGGCAGAAACCTGTACACGTCTGGATGAAATTCTGACGGGAAATTTTTCACTGACTGAGGAATGATAAAATCTTCTTCCTGTTCAGGCAATCGGTAGGTATTCATTTCTTTAAACATGGCTTGCCCTTTCATCGCTTGAATGGTTCTGACTTTTTGCATTTTCGAGCCATTGAATCAGGTCTTGCTTGCTGAAATACAGCTTTTTCCCCTGCTTCATACTGGGGATTTGCTTTTTTGAACTTAAGCCGTAGAGTGTTGTCAGCGAAATTCGCAGAAACGAGGCTGCTTCGCCGGCATTCAGGTAGGCATCGAGGGGATGCTCGGTTGTGGGATTCGGCTGCGTGGCTAGTCTCTCGTCCAGCAGCGTTTCGATTACATTGCGGATTACCGCCTGTAAACTTTTTTCGGTCGTAATTATAATTTTCATGACAAATAAAATTTACAAGCGTGCCACAAATAAAAAGCCCAATTTTATGCCATGTTCCCGATTGCTTTACTTTGCTTCGATGTCTTGATAACTTTTTTTTCTTTGATTCCTTTGCTTTTTTTTGCTTTATTTTGCTCTGATATTTATTAACTGTCAAATTGGCTTTCTGACATTTTGTACCTGACAAAAAACGGACTGTCATCAGCCTATTAAGCTGATGATTTTTGTGTTAGCACACTGTTAGTCAAACGTTTTTTTACCTTCTGTAAATCAAGCGCAGCAAGGCATGCAGAAAGCGGCAAAATGCTTCCCAAGCTGAGGGTCGCGGGTTCGACCCCCGTTTCCCGCTCGAAAGCAGAAAGAGTCTCTGGATGAATTATTCAGGGGCTTTTTGCTTACTTCAAAACCACCCATATTTACCTCGACAGCTTCGACGACGAAGTAATTGACAATGCAAATAAGTTAGTGACAGGGTAGGGGGTTATTTCAGCAAATCTAGATACATCAGTTTCCTTCCCAGTTTGTCGTCGTTAGCTATTTTTAAAATGTCGTTTTCGAGGCATAACGCTCGTAATACTTAAATGCGGCATCCAGCGAAACACCCGGACTACCTTTCTCGATGAGATACAAGGTGTTGTGGAACCGGATGGCAAATAAATTCAAGTAGCAACATTAGGCACATCAAGAAATTTAATTTATAAAAAATATATTTATGTATAATTCAAATATTATACATATTTTTACTACAACTAAAAACAGAATAATGCTGAAATTGAATCATAAGTATGTAAAGCATTGTCTTTGTGAAAGTAATAAAATATTTTGCCTGCTATGAACTATATAAAGCTACTGTTAAAATTCTGCCTATTTATGGGCATTACCACAAATAGTAGCTTGAAATTGTTTTCCCAAGAGCTTAGCACAATAAAAGAAAACAAACCCATCAGTTTTACAGGAGGTCTCAGCACATTGGGAACGGTTTATTTCACCAACAACGAAAACCCACAGCGAGATCCTTTTATATGGAATGTAACAGGAAACTTCAACCTTAATATCTACGAAGTATTCGACATTCCATTTTCGTTTGTGCTGTCGAAAGAAAACAAAACATTCAATCAACCATCCTATCAACAATATGGAATTAGCCCAAGCTACAAAAGTGTAACACTTCATTTGGGATATCGTAATTTGAATTTTTCGAAATACACCATGTCGGGTATTACGTTTTTAGGGGCAGGCATAGAATTTTCTCCAGAAAAATCGCTATTTAAATGTAAGGCCTTTTATGGACGTTTTGCACGTGCGCAACAATTTATTCCCGACAATATGTTCAATCCCCAAGCCACGTTTGTAATGCCCTCGTATGAGCGTTGGGGCTATGGAACAATGATTACTTTGGGTAAAAAAGACCATCTATTCGACATTGTTTTATTCAAAGCTTCCGACGACCCTGCCTCGTCCGCTATTCCCGACAGCCTCTCGGTTTATCCGGCCGAAAACTTTGTTGTGGGACTCAATTCAAAAAACAATATTCTTAAAAACCTTTTTCTTGAAGTCAATTATGCATTGAGTGCATTTTCGACTGATATCCGTCAGGGCGAAATATACCAAGAAACCTATACCTATTCGAACAATCTGGGCTTTTTGTTTACTCCCCGTTCTTCGTCACAATTCAACAGCGTGATAGATGTAGCCATAAATTTTAAACCCGGAAAAGTAAATATTGGAGCAAAATACCTGCGAATTGATCCTGAATACAAATCGTTGGGGACTGCTTTTATCAACAACGACGTGCAAGAGTTTACCGGAAATATTTCAACCACTTTCAACGAAAACAGAATTTCGCTTTCGGCCAATGCCGGTTTGCAAAACAACAACCTCGACAAATCGCAACTTGCCACCAACAAACGATTTAT
>JAGOLH010000008.1 GCA_017994175.1 Bacteroidales bacterium
GCCAATGTGAAAGAAATGTATAAAGGCGGAGAATATTATCTTTTCGTTTATGAAGTTTTTGGCGATGTACGTTTCGTTGGTGCCCCCCCGTCTTCGATTGGCAAGTTTGGCGGTGACACTGACAACTGGATGTGGCCCCGCCACACGGGCGACTTTTCTATTTTCAGAGTATATATGTCGCCGGATGGAAAGCCAACCGAAGGTTACGACAAGAACAATGTTCCCTATGCTCCCATACATTATCTTCCAATATCGATCAAAGGAGTTAAAGAGGGCGATTTCACCATGATAATGGGATATCCCGGAGAAACCGAAAGATATCTTTCCGCAGCCGGTATGGAATATAAACGCGATTATTATGATCCGATTTTGGTGACATTACTGGGTACAATGCTCGATATTATGAAAGTTGACATGAACAATAATCCTGAAATAAAGCTTGCCATGGCAGATGTGTATGCAAATTATGCTAACGGCCGTAAGCTTTTCGACGGAGAAATGCAAACACTAAAAACCACCGATGCTATAGCACAAAGGCGTTCATTTGAAGAAGGTTTTATGCAGTGGGTTAACGCAGACGAAAAACGCAAAGGTAAGTATGGCGAAGCTTTCGAAAACCTGACAGCCAACTACAAAACCTACGGGGAGGCAACCAAAGCAATGTACTACCTTGCATTTGGTTTATTGCAGGGAAGCAGCAGGGCTATGGATGTTCAAAGCTATATGGCATTGGCCAGCTACCTCGAAGATCCAAAGAACAATCAGGAGATGATTGATTTAACGGTTGATCAGTTAAAAATCGAAATGGAAGAAAATTTTAAAAAATACTTCCCTGCTACCGATAGAAAAGTTTTCGAAGCAATGCTAAAACTCTACATTAAAGATATTAAACCCGATGAACGTAATAGCGTTTTTGCCGACTTCATTTTCAAAAACTACAAAGCCACCTCAGAAGATGCTTCTATCGAAAAATTTGTTGCCGACGTGTATACCAGAAGTATTTTTACCGATAAAACCCGAATGGAAGCGTTTCTGAATAAGCCCAACCTAAAGTTACTGCAGAAAGACCCAATGTATAATTTCGTAGAAACCATTTTCAATGGGGTAATGTTGGTTCAGATGAGTTATATTGGCATTATGGATGAAGTTGATTCAGCCGAAAAGCTTTATATAGAAGCCATCAGGGCTTATCAGACCGACAGGGATTTTTATCCTGATGCCAATTCCACATTACGTTTGACTTATGGAAGTGTGCAAGACTACGATCCCCGTGATGGTGTAAAATATCATTGGCTTACCTATGCCGATGGTATTATTGAGAAAATGGACAACAGCGATCCTGAATTTGTAGTTGATCCGAAACTCGAGCAGTTAATCCGAGCCAAAGACTATGGTCGCTATGCCGATGAAACAGGAAACCTGCCTGTTTGCTTCCTAAGCGATAACGACATTACCGGTGGTAATTCGGGGAGTCCTATTATTAACGGAAAAGGAGAGCTTATAGGACTTGCATTCGACGGAAATTGGGAATGGCTGTGTAGTAATCTCATATTCAGCACTTCGTTGCAGCGTACTATTAATGTGGACTCCCGCTACGTGCTTTGGGTTATCGACAAATTTGCAGGCGCACAGAATATTATTAACGAGTTGGATATCAGACAATAATATTAGATTAATATTTGAAAGGCAGGATCCGATTCCTGCCTTTTTTATTCTCGCTTGCGAGGTTTAAAATTTTATTGAGTATTATTTTTCTTAAACTTTTGATAGAAACCTCTATCAAAATTCAATTTCCTTTATAAATTTGAATTATACGTTCGGAGGTTGTTATGGGGAAAAAAAGTAAGAGTACCGGGTTAATAATGATTATTATTGCTGTATTATTTTTTACCGCAGATATTTTTTCAATATTTCAGGTTGCAGATTATTACAAACATTCCCAACAAGCGACCGGAGTTGTTACAAACATTTTTCAGACCTCAACAAGTGGCCCTCACGGGCACAACCCTAGTTTTTCATATTCAATAGAATTTACAGCCTCGAATGGGAACCAGTATGTTGCTGTTACTGAAAGCAGGAACTTTGAACTGGGTGATGAAGTTATGGTAACTTATGATTCTCGTAATCCATTGATTTCATTTGCCTCGTTTTGGGATATTTGGATTTTTGTCATAATCTGTAGTTTGGGAAGTATTATTTTCCTGTTAATAGGTTACTCTAAACTAAAGTCAGCTAAACCTATTGAGAGCACAATATCATATCAGGCAAAACTCACAAAAACGCCATAACTGCTCGTTGAAACTTGACTTATTCTCTAGAATTCCGCTTATGTTTTCACGGAAAAATTTTATACAGAATTTATTTCTTTAAATTTTTGTTCTTATTGCTTTGAGGCTGGGGAGCTCTTTTCCTTCGATATATTCTAAAAGTGCACCTCCGGCAGTTGAAACATAACTGATTTTATGAGCAAGGCCATATTTGTTTAATGCAGCAATACTATCGCCACCACCAACGAGCGAGTAAGCTCCATGGTCGGTGGAACGCGAAGATGCTAAAGCAATCTTTATTGTGCCATTGCTAAAATGATCCATCTCAAAAACGCCCATCGGGCCATTCCACAATATGGTTCTACTTCGCTCAATCACTTTCGAAAATGTTTCAGCTGATTTAACTCCAATATCAAGACCTGACCAGCCATCTGGGATTTCATTAATTTTCACATGTCGAATGTGAGCCTCATTGTCGAATTTATCGGCGATCAGGCAATCGGTTGGAAGATAGAGCTTCACGTTTGTAAGAATGGCTTTGTCGAGAATCTCTTTGGCTACACCAATATAGTCATCTTCTACCAATGAATTACCTATGCTTCCTCCCATAGCTTTAATAAATGTGAATGCAATACCGCCACCAATGATCAAATTATCGACCTTATCCATTAAAGCTTTAATAATATCGATCTTTGTCGATACCTTCGACCCTCCTACAATTGCGGTAAAGGGTTTTTCTCCCTTATGCAAGGCTCTTTCGATATGATTAATTTCGCTTTCCACCAAATAACCTAGCATTTTATCTTCCGGGAAAAACTTTGCCACCATATAGGTGGATGCATGTGCCCTGTGGGCTGTTCCAAAAGCATTCATAATATACACATCTCCCAGTTCGGCCAACTGTTTCGCAAAGTTTTCATCGTTTTTCTCCTCTTCGGGATGAAAACGCAGGTTTTCGAGAATCATCACTTCGCGGGGTTTCAGCTCATCTGCCATTTTTTTCACTTCAGGACCAATACTTTCTCCAGGAAATTTCACATCAAGTTCAAGTTTTTTACATAAATACGGAACAATGTGCCGAATAGAATATTTATCCTCAAATCCGCCTTTGGGTCTGCCCAAATGGGTCATTAGAATCACAGAGCCATTATCTGCAAGAATTTTTCGAATGGTCGGAATCGCTGTAACAATCCGGGTATCGTCGGTAATATTAAACTCCTTATCGAGTGGCACATTAAAATCGACCCGCATTAAAACCCTTTTCCTGTTAAAATTGTAATCATCCACCGAAAAAGACTCCTTTATCGATCGTATGCCGGGAAGGTTTTTACCCTCGATATACTCAAGAAGGGCGCCTCCTGCCGACGAAAGGTAGCTGATTTTATGAGCCAAACTGTACTTATTCAGTGCAGCAATAGTATCGCCGCCTCCAACCACTGAGTACAAACCCTTGTCGGTTTGTCTACCTACGGAAAGCGCAATTTTTTGGGTACCATACGAAAAATGAGGCATTTCGTAAACTCCCATAGGGCCATCCCACAGCAGTGTTTTAGAGTCTTCAATAACTTTTGCAAAATTATCTGCAGACTTAATGCCTATATCAAGTCCAATCCAATTGGGTTTTATTTCGGTTATCTCGCAATGCTCAATATTGGCATCATTACTCCGGCCGTCTGCAATAAGCACATCTTCGGGTAAATATACTCTTACATTTTGCTGCTTTGCATGCTCCAGAATTTTTTTTGCGACCTCCACATATGCCTCTTCAACAAGCGAATTACCAACGTTTATACCCATTGCCTTAAAAAAAGTAAAGCAAATACCTCCGCCAAGTATTAAATTATCAATCTTGGGCAACAGCGCATCCACAATATTTATTTTAGTAGTAACTTTATCTCCACCAAGCATAAGAGTAAAAGGATGGGCAGCTTCTTTCATAACCCTGTCGAGGTTTTTCATTTCACTCTCAATCAGGTAGCCAAACATTTTATCGTATGGGAAATACTTGGCAATAACTGCGGTGGATGCATGGTTGCGATGTGCGGTACCAAAAGCATCATTCACATACACATCACCCAAAGAGGCCAGTTTCTTTGCAAATTCATCATCTCCGGCTTCTTCTTCTTTATAAAAACGCAGATTCTCAAGCATCATAATTTCACCAGGCTTAAGGGTGCGAGCCATCTCGGCTGTTTCATCGCTATTTACATCATCAGCAAGCTTAACATCGCGGCCAATTAGTTTTTTTACCAATGGTAAAATATGCACAAGGCTGTGTCTTTCAGTCCTTACACCCTGCGGCTGCCCACGGTGTGTAAGAATAATTATTGCTGCACCTTCGCTAAGCAGTTTAGTAATTGTAGGCAATGCTGTTTTTATACGCATATCATCGGTTGGAGTAACCCCTGCATTTATTGGCACGTTAAAATCGACTCTCAGCAAAACCTTTTTGTTTGTAAAGTTGTAATTATCAAGATTGTACATATCAATGGTGGGTTTAAAGTTTTTTTAATTTTTACAAATGGACTGCTATTACATCTATTCAAAAATAGTAATATATTCCGAAAATAACCATGTAATATTTATGTTTAGCGCGCTATTTTTCACAAAAAGTGCAAACATTATTTTTGTTTCATCTCTTTAATGTAATTTAGCACAAACAAGATTCGCACATGAAATTTCAAGAAATTATAGGACAGGAAGAGGTAAAAAAATATTTAATACAAACAGTTACAGAAAATCGCGTCAGCCACGCTCAGTTGTTCTATGGTCCGCCCAGTAGTGGGAAATTAGCACTTGCCGTAGCTTATGCCCAATACATTTGTTGTGCAAACAAATCAGCAACTGATTCATGCGGTGAATGTGCAAGTTGCAGAAAATATGCAAAACTCATTCACCCCGACCTTCATTTTGTATTCCCCGTTATATCGGCGCAGGGCAAATCCAGTATCAGCGACACATATATTGAGTCGTGGCGCCTCAATTTTCTATCGAACCCTTACATAACCCTGAACGAGTGGTTGGAGTGCATCGGAGCCGAAAACAAACAGGGCAGTATTTACGCTGAAGAGGCTCGCGAGATTCTTCACAAACTAAACTTGAAAACTTTCGAAGCGGAATATAAGGTAATGATAATATGGCTACCGGAACGAATGAATAACTCCACAGCAAATAAACTGCTTAAAATGCTGGAAGAACCTCCCGATAAAACCCTATTTGTTTTGGTAGCCGATAATCACGAAGAAATACTTCCAACCATTTTATCAAGGACTCTCCCTGTAAAAATTCCCAGAATCGATAATAAAAGCCTTTCGGAAGCACTGGTTTCCAAGTTCGGCATAAATACTTCTGAAGCCCGTGAGATATGCAATATGTCGGAAGGAAACTATCTGGAAGCTGTAAATCATATTAACACTTCAGAAGAGCTAGTCTTCTATTTCGAAAAATTTGTTGCACTGATGCGACAAGCTTATTCCCGCAACATATATGACCTGGTGAAGTGGGTGGGAGAAATTGCAGGGACCGGTCGTGAGAAGCAGAAAAGCCTGATGGAGTATTCACTGCGCATGATTCGGGGGAATTTTCTAATCAATAATTCACTCCCCGAAATGTCGTTCCTTGTAAAACGGGAGAGGGATTTTTCGGAACGATTTTCAGCCTATATCACCCCAAATAATGTGGAAAAAATTGCTGAGGCATTTGAAAAAGCTGCTTATCATATCGAAAGGAACGGAAACGCAAGAATAATACTCACCGATTTGTGCTTTACGATGATGGCACTGTTAAAAGCCCGCTAAAAGCCATGTAAAACTATTTCCTAAATAATCTTACCACAATACCATAATCAACACTGCTGCCAAAACGACTTTCACCGAGTAATCTGTCGCTGGTTTCGGTAACAAAATCCGGGAAATAATCTGAAACTAATTTATTGGCATCCTGTTGATTAATTATTTGCGTATACAGGTTAATAATTACAAAACTACGATTGCCTAAAATCTTGCGTATTTCAGCCAACAATGGTTCAAGATGTTTTTCAAGTTTCCATATTTCACCACCAGGGCCCTTTCCTATTGCCGGCGGATCGAGTATAACGCCTTCGTAGGAATTCCCCCTCTTCTGCTCTTTTGCAACAAATCGAAGCACATCATCGGTAATCCATCTGATACCATCAAGATTATTTTCTACCATCATTGTCTTTCCTCGCTGCACCACCTGTTTCAGCGCATCTACATGGGTTACCCTGTGTCCGTTGCCAGCTGCCACAAGACTTGCCACTCCGGTGTAGCCAAAAAGGTTTAAAATTTGAAGTTTCCTTCCGAATAATCCTTCTAATCCTGCAATAAAATTCCAGTTTATTGCCTGTTCGGGGAACACACCAACATGCTTAAAACTACTTAACTGCAATCTGATTTTTAAAGGTTTTCCGCAAACTGAATACATAACCTCCCATGAATCAAACGGCGTATTAAAAAAGCTCCATTTACCACCAGTGCCAATATTATCAAGGTAAATAGCATCCGCTAAGGATTGCCATTCAGCTTTTGTAAGAAACGGTTTTCCGGTAGCAGACACTTCGGGTCTTATAATTATTTTGTTGCCGAAACGCTCCAATTTTTCTCCATCGCCACAATCGATCAATTCATAATCGTTGAATATTTGATTTATGTTAATTTTCATCTCGTGTCCAATGTATTTTCTTACCAAAACCGAGTCGGTTGTCGGTCATTTTAATAGAATCAATGCGTAAAACCCAAAATTCTGAATCCATAAATACAGCAAAAGGGAATCTTTTTAGGTAAATTAGCCTGGCCGTTTCGGCCTCATCAGGCCTGACAACTTCTCCGATAAATTGAATTCCCCTGATCATGCCAACAATTTTTGTTTCGAGATGAATGGTTCCTGCCACCTGCTTGTTTTTCGTAAATTCATTCACATGCCTTGTGTGTTGCTCCGAAGTAAAAACAAGGCTTACCCGATTTTGCCAGTAAGCGTAAAAACATGAAGTACACCAAGGTTGCCCTGCAACTGTGGTCGCAAGCGTAAAGACATGGTGTTTTCCGATAAATTTATGTATTCGTTCTTCAGGAGCTTGCATATTTCAAAATTAGTGAATTTCCATGAAATAAATAACTGACAATCTCTGTTAAATAATTTATGATTTTCCCTCAGAAATCAGGGATATAATACTTAAATTAGCCTGCAATATATAAGTGTGTGTTTGGTATTAACCTAAATAAAAATCAACCCGACGAAGTGCTGATCGCTTTGTATCAGCAAAACAACAAGCCTGAAATTATCGGGGAATTGTTCAAAAGATATACATCGTTGATTTATTCAATAAGCTACAAGTACTTAAAAGATAGCGATAAATGCAAAGATATGGCAATGGATGTTTTTGAATTGCTTATCGAGAAACTTAAAACCCATCAGGTTGTCAATTTCAAATCGTGGTTGCACACCGTTGTTCGAAATGAATGTTTAATGATGCTTCGCGAAGAGACCCGCTCTTATTCGTTTGATGATACATTGAAAAATGGATCAAATAATTTTATGGAAGAAGACCCATTTTTGCATCTTGATTACGTGGAAAGAGAAAAAAAACTTGTATGTCTCGAAATATGTATCGAAAAACTAAATATTGAACAAAAAACCTGTGTCGAGTTGTTTTATCTGAAGCAGATGTCGTATGTTGATATAAGCGATGAAACGGGATACGATTTAAAAAAGGTAAAAAGTTATATTCAAAATGGTAAACGAAATTTGAAAATATTGATTGAAAATTACAATGCCGGCAAATAAATCCGAAATATGGTCGAAAAGCAGCTGCTACAGCTTCGAGGTTCTCGACAATTATGTTGCAGGAAAACTCCCGAAAGAAGCATCGCACGCTATTGAGTCGCATCTGGTTGACTGCGACGTTTGCTCCGACGTGGTTGAAGGCTTGCAGGCAATGCCGCATAATCACGATGTGAAGAAAGAAATTCTCGCTATCAATCGTGAGATTGATAAAAAAATACTCCACAAGCGAAACCGCAATGTTCTGGGTATTAGCACTTACTCTCTCCGGTTTGCAGCAGCAGCAGTTCTTGTAACCTTTGCCGTATGTGTGGTAATTTTCATGAACTACGATTCAAAACAAGCCTTATATAAACCATCGGACCTTTCGAAAAACTCTTTATCAAAGAACAAGGAACAATCTGATGATAAGCTTCGCAGTGAAACTTCTGCAAATGAAGAGTTAGCCCAGAACATACCTGGCCAAAAGATTGATGCGCCAATTAAAGAAGCCGAACCCTACCCTGCCTCTGCTTCCGAATCAAGAAACTATGCCGAACCCGAAGAGAAAACTGTATTCGATGAGTTATTTAACATTGATGAAGACGACCACGATGCGAGCGGGTCCGGTGATGCCAGCGAGGAACATAGCATTGCCGATTCGAACAACAAGCAGGTTAACGGGAATGCGGGGGGATTTGCATATAGCGATAATACGACCGCAACTGGAAAAACTCAGGAAAAGCAGCACCAAAGACAGGAATCAAGTGCTCTCGATAAAAAAGACTCGGATCGTGAGAGTGCTCCACCCTCGGCAACACATGATTTAGTAGTTGTTGAATCTGATGCTTTGATTATGGAAGAACCTATTTCCGATTATTTTAGTGTTGAAGTAAAACCGGAATATCCCGGAGGAGAAGCCGCAATGCTGAAGTTTATTTCTGACAATATTGCTTACCCCATAGTAGCCAAGGAAAATAGAATTCAGGGAACGGTATATGTAAGCTTTGTAATCGATGAAAACGGCTGGGTAACAACTCCAAAAGTTATCAGAAGTGTAGATCCATTGCTCGATCAGGAAGCAGTACGCGTTATCAGTATGCTTCCACAATGGAGCCCGGGAAAACAATTCGGAGTTCCGGTGAAAGTATCGTATGTAATTCCACTGATATTCAAACTTGATTAAACAAAAAAACCTGAAGCATTTCAGGTTTTTTCTGAGGTAACTGGCGGATTCGAACCGCCGTACCCGGTTTTGCAGACCGATGCCTAGCCACTCGGCCAAGTTACCCTTTGGGTGATGCAAAAATACAAATAAATATTATTTATGCAAATCATTCTCATTTTCGTTTGAGCTTAACGCTTGCAAGCACTTTAGGCAAAGGCATGACTTGTACATTTTACGTATTTCGGCAAGTTTTTCCGGATTTGTCTTTACGTTCATACACTTGCATTTATAATCGCCTGTGCATTGAAATCTCCGATTACACCGTGGACAGGTTTTTAACATTGAAAAGCTATTTTATTTGCTTCCAGAGCTACCGTTTTCACATTTTGCTCGGTCATACACCGAAAATGTTTTTTCGGGCATCGTTTACGGCCCAGCTTTGAACAAGGACGACAGGGCAGACCCTCCACCTGAAAAATTTTCGATCGTTCATCGGGCATATAGGGATACATCCCAAATTTGGGTATTGTGTTACCCCAAATCGAAAAAACAATTTTTCGAAATGCCGAGGCAATATGCATCATTCCGGTATCGTGGGTTATTACAACAGCAGCATGCCTGATTAGTGCAGCCGAGTCGTTCACACTAATAAGTCCACAAAGATTTGTAACATCGGCACCCTCTGTCATTTCAACTATTTCTGATGCAGCTTCCGAATCTTGATTGCCACCAATCAATATTGTACGATATTGCAGCAACCGGCAAAGTTCGGCAAGCTTGTATGGAGGCAATTTCTTTGTTTCATGCTGTCCGCCAATAGCAACAACAAAATAAACCAAAGGAAGATCTTCGAGTAATGGGTGTACTTTCTTAGGGTCATTTTCCGGCAAAAAATAATCGAGCCCTTTGCCGTCGTTCTCAACATCGAATAAAGAGACTGTTGCAAAATACCTGTCAACAATATGAATGTCTGGCAGCTTATCAAGTTTAAACCAAGTCAGCAGCAGTTTTTCGCGATTTAATTTATGGAACGAAAAATCAATCACTTTCAGCCGGTGTTTGAATCGCAAGCTTCTCAGGTTATTATGTAAATCTATTATATAATCGAAATGTTCATCGTACAATTGGCTGAGGGTTTCGGAAAAACGCCCGAGTACATGAATTTTATCGATGTAAGGGTTTTCCTCCAGAAGAAATTTATATTGTGGTTTGGTTAGATAATGGACTTCGGCACCCTCTATCTGCTGCTTAATACAGCGAACAACGGGAGTGGTAAGCACAATATCGCCGATACTGCTGAACCGTATAATCAAGAATTTAATATTGTTGCTATCCATCACTTAACCTATTGAATATCAGTTAGTATCTTTTGCTTGTAAGTTGTAATAATCTATCAAATAAAATATATCCAACAGCATTGCGTTGTGTAATGGAATTTGCTTTTCTTGGGCTTTTCTCTGCAACTGTGCCAGCCATTCCGGTGATTTTTTCATTTTTTCAAGCGATTCATCAATAAGGGAACCCAACTTAAATCTATAAAGAGCTGCATTCCCCCGACTGCTTACAGCAACCAATTCATAGTAATTGTCGATAGTTGTTTTTAGTGAGCTTTTTTCATTTATAAATGAGCCATATCCCCATACCACAAAATAATCAATGATATGTATGGTCCTATCTATTCCGGCAGAATTCCAGAACACGCCTAGTTCGTGTGATGCGTGATTGCCAAGATATAAGCAGGGCAGTTTATTTTCCCACACCACCGGGAAATGTCCGAGGCATTGCGGGTTGGCAAGGTTGATCAGTGGCTTGTCGACACCAATGTAACAGTCGATATGACTATGTTGCCAATATGTAGAATAATTCATTGCAAAATATGTGGAATTGGGTTCCATATAATCATTCATTTCCATGATTTCGTCAACATCCCTGCTTAGTGATTTAAGGCTGTCGGAAGCAATATAACTGCGCTGAACAGAAGAGTAGAATATTACACCTAGCATGAGTACTAAAAACACAGGGGAATACTTCTGTAATGCCAAAAACAAAACAAAAACCAGATAAAATAGCACGAGCACTCTCATACTAACAGCTCCGGTGCCAACAACATTCGGCATAAAAACATACATTATAAAAAACAAGACCGCCACGCAGAAGAAGAACAATCGGTCAGATTTTCCATTTCCACTCCGGAATAATTGTTTGCCTTTCGTAATAACAGAATGTAAAAGCACAATCAATACATAACTGAAGGCTGCAATAAGAACAAAAAATATGGTTTTGCCCATGATTGCTTCGGCTGTTAAGTCAAATGCAATCAGGTTCTTCATAATAAATACATTACGATACAATTCAGTAGTAGTAATAACAGGGTTTGGGATTGGTGTATTCAATTTAAATACATGGTAGGCGTATATAACAGCAAGCACAACAGCCGGCAGCGATGCTATTGCAATTTTCATGGCGATAATAAGGTATCTTTTTATCACGCTTTGATTACGTTGAATCATTTCACGTAAAAACCTAAAAACAACAAATAAGGCTATGGTTCCCATGGTAAAAGAAAACACCACCATGTGAGTAAAATATGTCATCAGGAGCAGAAAACCAAGTATAGACAGGTTCTTAAAACGCAATGAATCAAAGTTGCGGATTACATACCCAATGCATATAAAGTAAAAAGCAAGAGAGAGTGAGAATGTAAAATAGCCCATTCCCAGAAAAGTTTGAAGTGTGAACGGGATAATTAACAAAGTAGTGTAGGTTGTAACCTTATTAATTGAATAAACCATGTAACGAAATGAGTACGCAAGACCAGCAATACAAATAAAAACCAGAATTTTAAGCGCAATATTTGCCGGAAACAACGCGTTTAACGCCGACAGTATTACAGGTCCTGTTAGGTATCCCACGGGCACGCGATTGAGGCTGAAATATTCGGAAACCGTGTTGTTTCCTTGCAGCAGTTCGCAGATTACATTTGAGTTATACAGATGCTGGGGACCGTCGAGAGAGTGAATGTTGTTGCAGCAGAGCAGAAAAGAACTATTGAGTAATACAAAGAAAGTAAATATAATAAATTCGGTTTTCCGATTATTTAAAGTACTTTTTATATTATTAAGAACCATAACATTTGCTTGAATTACGTATCAGCAAATGTAACAATTACAGCAAAGCGAAGTGGCTGCCATAAAATTATTCACACTATTTGCTGCCTTTTGATGCAGGTAGTTCTGTAGTAGTTTGTTTCTTCGTTTCTCCGGCTTTTGGCTTACGTGGCACGGTTATACTGGCGATTATACAAATAACCAGCAAACTACTGGCAAGTACCCAGGTAGCTTTTTCAAGAAAATCGGCTGTTTTTTTCACCCCCATAATCTGGTTACCTTGTCCGAAATTTGAAGCAAGTCCACCTCCTTTTGAATTCTGAACCAGAACAATGAGTATCAGAAGAATACAAATAACAATTATTAAAACGGTAAGAAATGTGTACATGTTTATAAAGTTTTATCTAACAGTTCTTCAATCTTTTTAATTTGAGTTGCAAAATAAATGCTTTTTTCCGGATATTTCAAAGATAATTTTTCATATGTGCGCAATGCCTTCTCAAAATAGCCCTGTTTAACATAAATCTGGGCAAGTGTTTCAGATATCAGCTCTTCGTTTTCGCCTCTTTCAATATCAGGAAGATCAGTATTCAACGCTATTTCGGTTTCCTTCGGAATAATTTTAGGTTTATCTGAAATAAATCTATCGATGAGCAATTTATTTTTTATGCGACTATCTTTTACATCGGGTTCAGTGGTGTTGCTCTCAAAAACAGTGCTTTGTTCCGCAGGTAACGATGCAGAAAATTTACTTTCCGGAGCGAATTCAATTCGCATAAAGCCAAAATCGAGCAACCCATCGGAGATTATTATCTGCGAAATATCGGTCTTGTTTGCAGAGTCAATGATGATGTTTTTTTCTATAGAAGAGGTTTTAGCAAATTGACATCCGTATTTTTCTGATTTTTTTTCGTGAACCTCATGAAGTAATCTGTAAAGCATGGCTCTGTCGGGAGTGTGCAGTGCAGCAGCTTTCACCTGGCTTCCCAATCTCACATCGTCAATCAGTTGAAGATTTTTTGCGTACAGCAACCATGCCGTTTGAAAATACGGGAACTCCTTCAACAAAGCGTCCATATCGCTCAGGCTGTTAAAATCCATTAGCGCCGGTTTCTGCAGGTACGATCTGTAAGCTTCTTTATTCATACATTACCAGTTTACCACCGCTTTGTTGAAAATATCCTCAGTAAGCTGATCCACAATTTCGGTAATCAGTTGCGATTCGACACTTGCCAGGTTCTTTGAGCTTTCAAAATCGGCATACCTCGAAAACTGCGTATCGTAGCTTTTAGATGGGTCTTTTGTATTGGTAAATTTCACCCTGACATTAATTGTAAGCCGGTTTAATGCGGCTGTTTCGTTGCCCTGATATGCCTGAGGTGTTACCCGATAGTCGGCAATTTCACCTTCAATAGTAAGGTCTCCCTGTGAGTTCACTATCGTTAGGCTTGTTTGCGACAGAAATCTGTCCTTTAAAGCCTCGGTAAGAGTGCTGCTCAACGACGGATTAACATTGGAAGCCCTGTTGGGGAAATAGGAAATCTGTATTGTTTTAACATCGGGCGAAATACTTGCACCTGTAAACGAGTAACTCCCTTTGCATGAAGCAAAAACTGCAACAATTGCTGCAACCATAATAATTTGAAATATGGGTTGCGTTTGTTTCATCAGGCATCGATATTGTATTCCTTAATTTTCCTGTATAATGTTCTTTCGGAAATTCCGAGCTCTTTTGCAGCAAGTTTTCGCTTTCCCGAGTTTTTTTCAAGGGCTTTTTGAATAAGTTCAACCTCTTTATCGTTGATTGATAGATTCTCTTCAACAATTTCGCTGGTATCTTCAAAATTTTTATGTTGCAAATTCTGAATTGTGTTGGCCACAACTACACGGGGTTCAATTCTGATTTCAGCATCGGAATCTTGCACAAACTCCCCTGTGATATCATGCACATGCTCCTGAAGGTCGAGGTGGGGTGTTTGTGCAATAATTTCATTTACCAGCTTTTTTAGATCGTTCATATCCTTTTTCATATCGAAAAGAATATTGTAGAGAATTTCTCTTTCGGAGTTAAATTTTTTCTCATCTACTTTCGACAATAGTGCCGGCAAACGGTTATCGTAGATAGCTGGCAAATATCTGGAAAGAATAACCGCATCAATCAATCGGTTTTGTTCAATTACCGAAATTTGTTCGGTGATATTTTTCAGTTGGCGAATATTCCCCGGCCATGGATACTTTAATAACAAATCTTTTGCATCATCGTCGATGCGTATTGGGGGCATGCGATATTTCTCGGCAAAATCGGCTGCAAATTTCCGAAACAACAATGCAATGTCTTCTCCTCTTTCTCTGAGTGGGGGTAAATGTAGAGGAACTGTGTTGAGACGGTAGTACAAATCTTCCCTGAAGCGACCTTCCTGAACAGCATTCATGATATTCACATTGGTTGCAGCAATAACCCTGACATCGGTTTTCTGAACTTTTGACGAACCCACTTTAATAAACTCTCCCGACTCAAGAACCCTGAGAAGCCGCACTTGTGTTGAAAGAGGCAATTCGGCAACTTCATCAAGAAAAATAGATCCCTTGTCGGCTTCTTCAAAATAACCCTTCCGGTCGTTGATTGCAGTAGTAAAAGATCCTTTAATATGACCAAACAGTTCTGAGTCGATTGTCCCTTCTGGAATAGCCCCACAGTTCACAGCTATATAGGAGTTGTGTTTACGTTTGCTTTCGTAATGAATTACCTGAGGGAGAATTTCTTTGCCCACACCGCTTTCTCCGGTAATAAGCACCGATAAATCGGTAGATGCCACCTGAACAGCCACCTCAATCGCCCGATTCAGAGCGTGTGCGTTTCCAATAATTCCAAAACGTTGTTTTATCTGCAACAGGTCCATATTAGCATTTTTACAACCGCAAATGTAAGGAATATTAAGCAAATATGATTGAAGAATTTGTTTTGCCATGAGCATTTGCTTATCTATTAAATTTGCCTCATGTAAATAAACTTTCCGTATCAATTGCCGAGCGGTTATTTTATATGCCTCACACAAGTTGTCAGCCAAATGCTATTTGCACAGGACGTAAATAATAAGCACATTTGCATAAACAAAATAAAAAATGCTATTTAATAAAACCATTGCTGTTGTAGTACCTGCATATAACGAAGAGACACAAATTGTTCAGGTCATCGAAAGCATGCCCGATTTTGTCGACAGAATTGTTGTAGTCAACGACCTGTCAACCGACAATACGGCCGATGTGGTAAAAACATATATCGATACCGATTCGGGCAATTATTATAATCCCCGTATCGCGGAAAAAACAGTAACCCCAAACCGCTACAATGAAGCAGACGTTGTATTGCAGCAAATTTTCAAAGATGAGATTCGATATTTCACTCCCTCAGCAATTCAAAATACACAACCTGAAAATGACCGCATCATTCTAATCAACCATTTAAAAAACGGAGGCGTTGGAGCAGCAATTGCAAGGGGATATAAATGGTGCAAAGACAATGAAATTGATTGCACTGCGGTGATGGCTGGCGACGGACAAATGGATCCGTCAGAACTGGAAATGATTTGCAAACCTGTCGTTGCCGAAAACCTCGACTATGTAAAAGGAAATCGATTGATGCATAAAAGTGCGAAATTCGTGATTCCGAAGCAACGGCATTTCGGGAATTCGGTACTTTCGATACTAACAAAATTATCTAGCGGATATTGGCGCGTTTCTGATACCCAAACCGGTTATACTGCCATATCGCTTGATGCGCTGAAATCGATAAAACTGTACAATATTTACCCCAAGTACGGCATGCCTAACGATATGCTTGTAAAACTTAACATTGCGTCATCCAGTATCCGCGAAATTGAAATTAAGCCGGTTTATCGTGTGGGGGAAGTTTCTAAAATGAAGGTTAACAAGGTAATTCCTAGAATTATATGGCTTCTTTTTCGTTCTTTTTTTACGCGCTTGGTACGAAAATACTTTCTCCGTGATTTTCACCCCCTTTTCTTATTCTACATGCTGGCTTTTTTGCTTTCAATAGCAAACATACCTTTTCTGATTAACATTGTTTACAACATGTTCACTACCGATGTTACCCCCATAAGTTACCTGATTATTTTTATTTTTCTTTTTATTTCGTCATTACAGTCGTTCTTTTTTGCCATGTGGATGGATATACAAGATAATGAGCGCTTATATAAGTAGTAACCAGGCTGGATTATGAAAAAATGGTTTAATTACTTTATTTATATATCAATCATTTTTCTGATTGTATTCCTTGTCAGGGCCGATTATTTTGTCGTGCCGGTTGTAAGGAATGTATTTCATCTCGTTCTGGCATTTGTTTTTGTTTTTATAGGGTTTTTTCTGGATGCCTACAGTTGGTACAAAGCCTTACATTTATTTAACTGCAAACAAGTAAAGTATTTGGATTGTGTAGCAAGCGAGGGGTTGTCGATTTTCGGCAAATATATTCCCGGTAAAATTTGGGTAATACTTGGGCGGTCGGCTTATATTTCCAAAAGATACGATTTGAATGAAAAGGAGGTGGCATCCATTTCGCTTAACGTACAGTTTGTTTCATTATGGAGCGCTCTTTTACTTGGTATATTGGGCCTGGCATTTATACAGGTCTCTTGGTATATTGTTCTTGGGAGTATTGCCTTACTTATAATTTTCAGTCTCATTCTTTTTACGCCGTTATTTCACAGGTTGTTTACAGTTATCATGATGAAACTGTTACGAAAGCGTTTCGACATACCTCAACTCACAATTAGCTCGGTCCTGTTTGTCTTACCTTTCTCAGTTTTGTGTTGGCTCACATGGTGTTTGGGCTTTTGGTTTTTGGCAATTTCTCTTGTTCCCGAGCATATCCCATTATTTGCAGGCTTATTCTATGCTTTGGGTGCTTCACTCGGAATGATTGCCATTATACTGCCCGGTGGACTTGGAATGCGTGAAGGCCTGCTGTCGCTGACCTTGATTGCTGCCGGGCTGGCTTCCGATTTTTCGGTAACCGTTTCGGTAAGTTCACGGCTGTGGTATTTGATTGGAGAAGGTTTTATTTTCTTCACAGGACTTATAATTTCCAGATTTTATAAACTCAGGAAATAACCACGAATTATCATCTTTTTTCTGGAGGGAGAACTCTGGAAAAGTATTCAAAACGGTAATAACTGATTATTTTATTGTTTTTATCGCTTTCAATCAAGCTTGTGCGGTTGCCATACTCATCGTATGCATAAGAAAAAGATCGCTGTTGTGAAGTCAGAATATTAATCTCCTGTGTTTTTTCCACGGCTCCTTCATCGTTATAAAAGAACCATGTTTCCTGCATTGCTTTCCTGTCGGAATCGAAATATTGCTTGAACGACAATTGACCCGCCTGATTGTAATGGTAGCTTATACTGTCGTTTAATATTCCATTTTCATTGAAGTTTTCAACCGAAGCAATCCGGCCATCTTTCATGCCTCCGGTTATATGATAATACTTGTAGTTTTGCTTGTTATTCTTCTTATTGCTTATTTGGGCAACAATAATATTCTTTACAGGATCTACCAGGAATTTATATTCCGAAGTAATTTCTGCGTTCTTGTTGTAAACAATAAACGCTTTGGTAATTCCAGAACTATCGCATTCGATGGCTACGCCACCGATGAGGGTGCTATCGCTGTTAAAAAAGATTTCTTCCGTTTTGTATAAATCAGAGTTATATAAATAATGAGTGTATTGCGACCTGTTGCCAGCGCTATCGAAATATACAATGGATTCAGGGCATGCGTTTTTGTCGTAATATACCTCCGATACCAAAGCTTTTCTACCGGTAAGCTCATTTTTTTCAACCTCCATAATATACGTCCTCAATAAATTAATTTTCATATATTGTAAAGCACTTCGCTCAATCTTGGTTTGCATCAAGTCGTTTTGAGTAAGTACCGGTTCCGGTTGTGAGAAACCCATTATTGAAAACACAAAGCAGAAAAATAAAATAAAGACAACTTTCATTGAGAATAACTTAAAAAAATCTTAAACCAAAGATAATCGTTTGTTTTAATAGATTTAGACATTATTTTTGATTCATTATTTACAAAACACAAAACAATGAAAAAATTTGCTTTTTTGCTGGTAAGCCTTGTAATACTGATTTCGGGAACATTACGTGCCGACGAGGGTATGTGGCTTTTGTCGCTCATCGGGAAAAATTATGACGATATGAAAGCCAAGGGGTTTCAACTCACACCGGATGATATCTATAACATTAATAATGCCTGTATTAAAGACGCAATAGTTGGGTTAAGCCGTGAAGGCAGGCCTTTCTGGCATTTTTGCAGTGGCGAAATCATTTCCGACCAGGGGCTGATTCTTACAAATCACCATTGCGGATACGGTATGATTCAAGCGCATTCATCCATAGAACACGATTATCTGAAAGACGGGTTTTGGGCATATAGCAAAGATCAGGAATTACCAAACGAAGGTTATTGTGCCGAAATATTAATTCGTATCGAAGACGTTACAAGCCGTGTAATGAAGAGCGTAACATCGGAGATGGGTGAGGCGGACAGGAACGCAGCAATAAAGGAAGCTTCCAGCGAAATTATTAAAGAAGCTGAAAAAGGAACGTACTATAGTGCTCAGGTTTCGGAAATGTTTCATAATAATCAGTATTTTCTGCTGGTATACGAAATTTACAAAGATATTCGCCTTGTTGGTGCTCCACCGTCATCGATGGGAAAATTTGGCGGAGATACCGATAACTGGATGTGGCCAAGGCACACAGCTGACTTTTCGATGTTTCGTATTTATACCGGACCCGATGGAAAACCTGCTGCCTATGCAAAAGAAAACATTCCGCTTAAACCAAGATATTCCTTGCCTATTAGCATTGCCGGAGTGAAAGAAGGCGATTTTGCAATGATTCTTGGGTTTCCTGGAACAACCGATCGGTACTTAACTTCTTACGGTCTTCAGGAAACAATTGACATCACTAATACTTACAGGTACAATATACGCACTGTAAAGCTGGACATTCTCCGCAACGAGATGAAAAACAACCCCGAAGTGCGAATACAGTATGCTTCGAAATATGCCAGCAGTTCGAACTACTGGAAGTACAGCCATGAGCAAAACATTGCCCTGCAGAAACTTAATACTATCGAAAACAAAAGGGCGATTGAAAATGAATTTGTAGCTTGGACAAATGCTGATAACAACCGTAAAGCTAAGTACGGGAATGTATTGAACAATATTAAAAACATTTATGAATCGCGTAAAGCCGATGCTTACAACCGGCAGTTTATTCTCGAAGCACTGTTACAAGGTGCCGAAATACCATTATTTGCATATCAGATAAGCAACCAGATTGGTAGGCTAAATGAAAACAGTACTGCAGCCGATAAGGAAAAAATCAAAACCAGTATTCATAACTTTTATAAAAATTTCGATGCCAATACTGATAAAAAACTGGTTGCAGCCATGTTCTCATATTATGCTTCCAATGTTGACCCAATGAACTATCCAACTGTTTTTCTTACCATTATTAAAAAGTATAAGGGTAATTTCGATAAATTTGCTGCCGATATGTTTTTGAAATCGGTATTTTCCGACGAACAGAAGCTCCTTGCTTTGGTGGATGCTCCCAACGCAAAAATCCTGGATAGGGACCCTGCTGTAATTGCAGGGAACTCCATTTATACAAAATATCAGGAAATAAATCAATCGTACCGCGATAAGAGCAGCGGACTCGAAAGAGAAATACGGCTCTTCAACGAAGGACTCATGGAAATGAACTCCGATAAAATGTTTTACCCTGATGCCAACTCAACCATTAGGCTGACCTATGGTAATGTTCTTGGGTACAGGCCCGCAGATGCAATTAACTATAAGTACTACACTACCCTTGAAGGTGTAATGCAGAAAGAAGACCCGAATAATGATGAGTTTATTGTTCCCGAAAAACTTAAAGAACTTTATAAAAACAACGATTTTGGCAGGTATACCAATGCCGAAGGCAAGCTGGTAACCGGTTTTATTACCAACAACGATATCACTGGTGGAAATTCCGGATCACCTGTTCTCAATGGTAAGGGAGAGCTTATTGGAACAGCTTTCGACGGTAACAGCGAAGCCATGTCGGGAGATATTGATTTTGAAGAAAATCTTCAGCGATGCATTAATCTTGATGTGCGTTACACATTATTTATTATCGATAAATATGCCAATGCTCAGAATCTTATCAACGAGATGAATATTGTTGAATAAATAATATGCTCTACTTAATATTACAACGATTTAACAAGGTGTTTCGATAAAACAAGGCTAAGCTCATTTATCTTAATGGGTTTAGCAATGTAGTCGATACAACCTTCCCTTGTGCAGGTATCCTTATCGTTTTGCATTGCATATGCGGTTTGCGCAATTATTCTTGCTGCAGGGTCATGTTTCAAAATCCTTTTAGTTGCTTCAATTCCGCTAATATCAGGCAATTGAATGTCCATTAGAATTACATCGTATGTTTCCCGAATAGCAGCTTCTACGGCAGTATTCCCATTGTGTGCAATATTTATAAATCTGAATCCTATTTTTCGTAATACAGCAAGCAAGTATTCCAGGCTTGCCTGATCGTCTTCAACCACAAGAATCTTGTAATCTGCAAAGTCGGGGTTAGCAGCAACTACCCGAAACGTGCCGGGTTCCACAGAAGTTACCGGTTTCAGATATGGAATAGTAAAGCTCATGCAAGTGCCTTTCCCGAGTTCAGAATCCACCATTATATTCCCTCCCATCAATTCAATAAGGCTTTTACAAATGGTGAGTCCCAATCCTGTGCCACGGTGAGTTTTTGACAAGGACCCCGAATGCCGGTAAAAACGTTCAAATATTTTTTGGTGAAGTTCTTTTGCAATACCAATTCCAGTATCTTTAACATAAAACTGTAAATATTCGCTCATGATTTTTACACCAAAATCAATACGTCCTTTTTCTGTAAAATTTACCGCGTTATTCAACAAATTCAGCATTACCTGAAACAAGCGGGTTTCGTCGGTAATAACTTCAATTACACTTTCGGGTTTATCAAAGTTTACACTAACATTGTTCTTTTCTTTTGATATCAGCTCCGAAAGCATATCGTGCAATTTTTCAAGCACAGCATTAACATTACACGAAGCATTCACAATCTTCATTTGTCCTGATTCAATTTTAGAAATATCGAGAACATCGTCGATAATACGCAGCAGGCTTTTGCAATTATTGTCAATAATTTCGGAGTAATAGGTTTTTTTATCATTCGGAGTGCCGGGATCGGTCAATAAATTCGAAAATCCGACAATTGCATTCATTGGGGTTCGTATTTCGTGGCTCATATTTGATAAAAATGCCGATTTGAGTCTATCGTTTTCTTCGGCTTTTTCTTTAGCAGCAATCAATTCATTCTGAACTCGTTTAATTTCCTCAATATCCCTGAGTATAGAATGAAGGCTTCGGTCTGGCATTACCCTGGTGTTCATTTCAATAGGAATAAGCTGTGCATCTTTCCGCTTTAAAAGACGCTCTGACCTAACGCTTTTACCTTCCATCAGTAAATCGTATCGCATTGGTACACGCGATAGTTCTTCAACAGCAAACAGGTCTTCAATACGCATTTTAGTGATTTCCTCTTTGGTATACCCTGTCAGTATTTCAGCCTGATCGTTTGCACCCACAATTCTTCCGTCTGCCGACCCGAGCAATATTGTATCAGCAGCCATTTCGATTATCGTCCTTAGTCGAGCTTCGCTATTTAACACTTTTTTCTCTGCCAGAACGCGTTCAGTTATGTCGGTTGAAGCTCCCAAAACTGCCTTATCGGTATCATTATAGTTTGTAAAAGGGATTTTTATAGTCTGAAGGACTTTATCCGGTTGGTTTTCTGTTCTTAGCACCTCTTCTTTAATAAATAGTTCTTTCCCGCTTTTTATTACTTTCAGGTCGTCGGAGCGAAAATGATTCACCTGTTTTTTGTCCTTCACAAAATCGGAATCTGTTTTGCCAATTAAATCTTCCGGAGTGGTTCCGTATGCTGACGCAACCGCCTTGTTGGCAAGAATGAATTTACCGTAAATATCTTTTGCAAATATAAAATGGGGTACCATATCAATTATCTGCCGTAACTGTGCTTCACTTCTTCTAAAAGCTTGTTCCGTAGAAATTCCCTTTAAAAACAATGTAATCTGACGTAGATACACTTCATACTCCGTAAATAGCTTTATTTCAACTCCGCGTGGTGTAAAAAAGATTATGTCGGCAAGCAGTGAATTCTGGTTTTTAATGCGTATAGCTGCAATATTCCCGACAGGGATAGCACATTGTAATTTTCGGCTAATTGCCCCTGGAACAATAAATCGAGGTATTTCGAGGAAAGATTTATATGAAAAGGACTCCTTTTTATTAAACGGTGTATCGGAAAGTGGGTTATACTGCCAACGGCGGCCTAAAATTCTGAATCCAAGAATGTTTTCAACAGCTTTTATTACCCCTTGATCACCTATTACCGAAACTGTAGAGTATTCCTTTGTTGACTCATTAAACTGGTTTAATGCACAAAACGTAGCACCGCTGTATTCAATGAGTTTTCGCAACAAGGCGTCGATGTTTTCATTTTCTGAATACAGTTGCAACAGGTCGTTCGAAAAGGAATTAATGTGCTCGAGACGTGTGTTCTTTTCTATCCTGTTAGTAATATCACGTGCTGCAGTAAACAATTTGTTACCATAGGCAAAAACACGCCATTCAAAGAATCGGTACTCGCCGTTTTTACAAAAAATGCGATTGGTAAAACTGCTGATTCCCGTATGCTGTTTAATGGAATTCAAGCTTGCATGCCATTCATTCACATCGTCGGGATGCAAATTATCTGTGAATTTTCGTTCGAGAATTTCGCTTTTCTTATACCCCAACAACCTTTCCCATGCAGAATTGATTTTTAATAGCTGCTGCGAATCCCCTATTACACTAAGCAGATCGGGTATAAGTTCAAAGAAGCTTTCCGATTCATTGATTTGTTCCTTTTCGACTGCGTTGTCGGAGAAGGAGTACATAAAAAAGTTTTCGTCAATACGGGTAAAGTCTATTCGATAGCATTTTTCTTCAGAACAGTAATAGCCTGGTTTCAAAATTCCAGTACGGTTTTCGACAGCAATTTGCAGTGCCTGAATTATTTTCTCTGCCTTAGGCGAAATTGATTTATTTTTCCGGTTAATAAATAAACCATGTAATAATTCCCTACTGATACCTGAAAGTGTTTCGAAAGATTCATTAGTATCATCGATTTGATACAGTTTTTTATCCCCACAGAGAACCCAATGTCCCCAAATAGCCGGTGCTGGATGTTTATAGAAAAGTTTTTGAAAAATACTCCCTTCCGTGTTATTAATTAATTGCATTATTACGAATGTTTAGATATTAAATATAGGCATAGCCATCAAGCATATCGAAAAGGTCGCGAAAGTTTATGGGTTTCGATATATAGCTGTTACAGCCCGATGATATACATTTCTGCTTATCTTCGGGCATCGCAAAAGCTGTTTGTGCAATAATAATCACCTCGGTGTTATGCTTTCGGATTATACGAGCAACTTCATAACCATTTGTTCCGGGAAGCTGTATATCGAGAAGTATTACATCGAAATGATTCTTCAATGCCATATTAATGGCTTCGGTACCATCAAATGCAAATTCCGATTCACAGTTATCGTAACGCTTCAGAATTTCTTTCAAATACTGAGAATTAATTAAATCATCTTCAACAACTAGCAACCGAAGCTTTCTTCGTTGTTTATTTATTTTCCCGGCTTTATTCTGTTCAACGCAAACCTCAACCGCCTGAAGAAATGGTATTGTAAATGTAAATTTGCTGCCTTTGCCCTTGATTGATTTTACGCCAATTTTTCCACCCATGAGTTCAACAAGCTTCCTACAAATCGACAATCCAAGCCCTGTTCCTCTGGGGGGACCGGTTCGTGCAATCTCGGCCTGCCAAAATCGCTCAAATATCTTGTCGTGCAGTTTCTTATCAATGCCAATTCCAGTATCTTCAACAAAAAACTCAAGCATTGATTCATTTATATGAAACCCTATTTTTATATACCCGGTTTCCGTGAATTTAACAGCGTTTTCAATCAAATTATTCAAAACCTGCAACAACCTTGTTTCATCGGTTTTTACTAAAACTGTCTGTGAAGGTTTTTTGTAAATCAGTCGTACAGCATTACCTCTTTTCTCGGAAATCATTTCGGCAAAAACTGATACAATATTATCGAACATGTTGTTGATATCGACTGTAGAATTCACAATGGTAAGCTGCCCTGACTCTATTTTCGAGATATCCAGTATATCATCGATTATTCTCAACAGACTGACACACGAATTATTGATTATTTCGGAGTAATACTGTCTGCTCGATTCATGCATTCCTGAATTCAGCATTAGTTGTGAGAACCCCATTATTGCATTCATGGGCGTACGAATTTCGTGGCTCATATTTGCAAGAAAGGCGGTTTTTAACTTGTCGCTTTCTTCGGCTCGTTGTTTTTCCAACAAAAGTGCCTTTTCATAAACAATAAGGTCGGTAATGTCTTCGAGTGTTACATACACCGATTTCACATTTTTGGTGATTTTGTCTTTATTTGGAATTACGTTAATATTGAGCCATTTTTGCCTTGAAAGGTTACCCCCCGAAATACCCATAGTTATGTTTTTTACTCTTCGACCCGTTTTAAATGCTTTTAACACAGGGTAATCTTCCATTTTAAACGGCTGTCCGTTAAGATGAGAGGTTGTCCACCCCAACGAACCCGAAGTAATAGACCTGCCTTCTAAGTTATCCTCTTCAAATATTCGTTTTGCCGACAAATTTGCTGAGATGATTTCTCCGGAATTGTCGCAGTATATCACTCCCTGAGCCATAGTTTCGTAAAGAGTACGGTATTTTTCTTCACTCATGCTCAAACGTCTCATTGCATGTTTTCTTTCGGAATCGTCGCGGATAACTGTATGCAACATGGTCGAACCCTTGTAAATAATGCTGGTCAGAATTATTTCACATTCAACAGTTGAGCCATCAGCACACAAATGGGTCCAGCCAAATTTATGGCTGCCCTTTGTAAATGCAATATTCATCATTTCCGTTGCCTTATCCTCGCTTAACAGACCATCTTCCTGATAAACAGGCGATATTAAAGCCGGTGATTTGCCCAACAACGATTTCTTCGATTTGAATTTGAGTAGCTTTAAAGCAGCCTTATTGCATTCCATAAATTTATTGTTGCTCAGAATAAGCGTTGCTTCGGCTGACTCCTCAAAAATTTTCCGGAATCGTTCTTCACTTTCTGTTAATTCGTTGATCATAACCCTGGTTGGGGTTATATCTTCGAAAATTGTTGCAAAACTATTCGGTTTGATAGCAACAACCGAAATCTGAAAATATTTTTTTAATGGAGCAAAATAGGTCTCGAAAAAGCATGATTTCCCTGTGAGAGCAACCTGTGAGAATTCGTTTAGGTAAGGAGGGTCCGGTGTTTGATATATTTCATTCGCCAGCTTATTGTACCCTGCAGGAAGCGAAATGCCTGTGTGAACCTGATATGCTGGGTTGGCTTTTATTATACGGTAATTGGAGGGTGCTCCTTTTGTATCGAAAACCAAATCATGAATTGCCACACCTTCTTTCATATTTTCGAAAAGGCTGCGAAAACGACCTTCGCTCTGTTTGAGCTTTTCTTCGGCAAGATATTGTTTGCTCACATCCCTGAAAACCAGCACAACTCCAATAATTTGTTTATCATCCGAAATTATCGGAGCACCGGAATCGGCGATATGGTATTCGGTGCCATTGCGCGAAATTAAAACCGTGTGGTTGGCCAAACCAACTACACTTCCGGTAGTAAGCACTTTTTCAATCGGATTTTCAGCAGCTTCCCTTGTGAACGCATTCACAATATTAAAACAATCTGATATGGGTTGTTCAAACACCTCCTCCAGCATATACCCTGTAAGCTTTTCAGCAATCCGGTTCATAAAGGAAATATTACCTTTAGTATCAGTGCAGATAATGGCATCGCCTATCGACTGCAATGTGGTCTCAAATATTTCTTTGCGTTTGAGAAGGTCGTCGGTGTTTGGTTTTGCATTCATTCCAACATGGTTTGGGTTAGAGCATAAAATTACAGATAAAAGCAATGCAAATCAAGAAATTTGACAGAATCACACTGAGGGTTAATTATTGGGGCAATAAAAGCAATTTAAAATGTCGCGATGTTTGGAATCAGAATGCAGGAGGCAGAATACAGAATTCAGAAGGGGACATTTCGTTGTGCGATAGAGGCATGATGTTACGAGAGAGAACCAAACCTCCAGCAAGAGAATAATGCTGTTGAATTGCCAGTCGCCCCTTCTGTATTCTGCATTCTGTATTCACAAAAGTAATAATACGCCATTGGTTGTAATTGAGCGGAGCAAAGTGGTAATTTATGCTGAGGCACCCGAAGTATCGAAGGGTGACTGCTGAAGACGGTTTTTCATCCCCCTGCCTATGCTTCGATTAATCTTCCGCTACGCTCCAGTACTCAGCATGACAGGGGAATTGTCACCCTGAGGGCTAATTATTGGGGCAATAAAAGCAATTTAAAATGTCGCGATGTTTGGAATCAGAATACAGGAGACAGAATGTAATAATACGTCTTTGGTAGCAATATAAAAAACAGGGTTGCTGTTAAAAATACTTCTGCCTCTTAAGTAAATATGCCGTAAGCACATCGGAGAAATCGCTGTTAATATCGGCTTCCACAAAATCGATTTGGTATTGGCCGCATTTGAGCTTTAGCTCATTAACATACTCCTCAACGTTTTTCACGTAAGTGTCTCTAATTTCGTTGGGGTTGAGTTTAATATTGCCACCTGTTTCCAGGTCAACAAATTTATAAGGTCGGTTGCTGAACTGGAATTGCTGCTCCAGCTTGTGATCGGTAACATGAAACAGAATCACCTCATGCTTTGCATATCTCAGGTGTTGCAATGCAGGGAACAACAACTCGGGGTCGTTGCTTCCAAACATATCCGAAAAAATCACCACCAGCGAACGCTTATGCATTGTTTCGGCAAGCTGATGGAGGCAGGTTGCTGTATTGGTCGTTTTCTTCATGGGTATATTTTCGCTGTTCATCAGCAACCGTAGTTGGTTGTACATCACCTGAACATGAACCTGCGATAAACGGGGTTCGGAGTGAAAGATCACCTCATCGCTGAATAGGCTTAAGCCTACCGCGTCGCGTTGTTTTCGCAACAAATAGATGAGTGATGCCGCACAATACACAGAGTACAGCAGTTTGTTTGCCTCCTTGCTTTTATAAGGAAACAGCATCGACGACGACACATCGATAATGATTTGCCCGCGAAGATTGGTTTCCTCCTCGTAGCGTTTTACAAATAGTTTTTCGCTTCGGGCAAAAAGCTTCCAGTCGATATGTTTTGTCGATTCACCGGCATTATACAGCCTGTGCTCTGCAAACTCAACCGAAAAACCATGAAAGGGACTTTTGTGCAATCCTGTGATAAACCCTTCCACCACCTGCTGTGCAATCAGATCGAGGTTATCGAACTCCCTAATGTGTTCTATGTCGGATAAGTTTTTCACGCGATATTAATAACGGTGCTTACGGGTTTATGTTGTCTGATACGAAAGATTGCACAACGCATCAGCCAGTTTATCGAGCATTTGTTTTGCCGGCTTTTCAAGCATATTACGCATAATTACGTTGAGTTCTGCTTCAATGGTTAGTTTTATTGCTGTGGATGAGCTATCGACAGCCTTGAGCTGAATCCAGAAAAAAAACTCAAACGGGTTTTCGGCCTTCGAAGTGATCTTGATGGTTTTGAATGGTTCTTTCGCTGCAAAAATCAGAGAAATACGTTGACCTTTGGCTTTAAAGGAACAACTTTCTGCGTCTGAAGTCCATTCTTCCAGATCGGGTGGAATGAAACTATTGAAATTCCTAAAATCCGATAAAAAATTAAATATTTTTTCATCGTGTTGCGGAACTTTAACCACCTTGCTTTCTACATGAAACTCTTTCATAGTGCATGAAACTTATTTTTTCCACACTGAAGGATTCACCCTCCATTCCTGCAGTGTTTTCAACTGTTCTGCCTTAATATAGCCGGTTTCAATGGCATGCTCTATCAGCACATCGTAATTGCTCAGGGCAACCAGTTTCACGTTTTCGTTTTCGAAGCTTGTTTTTGCCACATCGAATCCATACGAAAAAATTGCCACCATGCCAACCACCTCGCAATTTTCGGCTCTCACCGCTTTTACTGCGCCCAGACTGCTTCCTCCTGTCGATATTAAATCTTCGACAACCAGCACTTTTTTGCCTTTTTCGAGATAGCCCTCTATCAGATTTTCCAATCCGTGATCTTTGGGTTTAGACCGTACGTAAACAAATGGTTTTTTCAAGGCATCGGCTACTAAGGCCCCCTGAGCAATAGCTCCGGTTGCTACTCCCGCTACCACATCGAAATCGCCAAAATTCATTCCGATGATCTTCACAAAAGAATCTCTGATGAATGTACGAACTTCGGGGAATGATAAAGTTTTGCGGTTGTCGCAATAAATAGGGGAATACCACCCCGATGCCCATGTAAAGTGATTTGTAGGGTCAAGTTTTATTGCTTTAATTTGCAATAATTGTTCTGCGATTTGTTTTGCTATGTTTTGCATAATACAATGGAAAAAATTTATTTCAAAAATCGGTTTATAAGTATCTGTGAATCACCGGTTAACCGCAAAGGGGCCATGAACATCAACTACCAAACCGTTCACGACCTAAATATAGTTATTTATAAGTTTTTGGCAAACAATCATATTTCGAGCTTGCACATATTCGGGAAAAAACCAAAAAAAATCCTTAAAAAGATAAAAACCGTTTTTCACTACATAAAAGCTGCAGGAGGCGTAGTAGTAAACAACACGGGCGAAATCCTGCTTATCCGGCGTCGTGGTAAATGGGATCTGCCAAAAGGCAAAAAAGAAAAAAAAGAAGATATTGAACTTACCGCCATCAGGGAGGTTTGCGAAGAATGTGGACTGAATCCCGAATTATTAAAAATTGAAAACTTCATCGACAACGCTTTTCACATCTATGAAGAGGGACCCGATTTCATTTTGAAGCGCACTTCCTGGTTTGTAATGAAATATTCAGGCACCAACGTTCTTATTCCACAGACCGAAGAGGATATTACAAAGGCAAAATGGGTAAAACCCGAAGAGTTACCGCGTTACCTGAAGAAAACCTTTTTAAACATTACTGTAATTCTTGAAAAATACCTGAAATCGACTGAGGTTTTATAATTTTTTATTTGGTGTAACAATTCGCCCGTACGACATCAGCGTATCAATAAATGAAGTCATAAGTCAAATGAAAAAAGTCAAATAAAAATTGTAAAAAAAGAACGAAATTCTCTGTAATAGAATACTCAAAGCATTTGACATCAGACATTAGCCATTATCACATCATCAAATTATCATATTATCAAATAATCCTATCACTCCACCGCCACTTTCCCCGTGCACAGCTTCCCTCCAACCCAAACATTCAGGAGATAGACCCCTGCAGGTAGCCCTGCAACATTCAGTTTCACCTGCGAACCGGTTTCCGTTTCCATACATTCCGTTTCCACATCAACCCACTGGCAACCTGTGGCATCAAACAATTCAATTCTCGCAGAGCTACCCTTTACCGGCAAGCTTACAGTTACCACATCACTTGCCGGGTTCGGGTAAACCGCTGCCTGCATGGCCCGTATCGTTTGCGTGCCATACCCGTTGTAGCAATCGGGGTTGCAGCCTTCCTCAAGGCAGCCGCATTCGTCCACCTTCACTACCAGGCCTTTTTGTACTCCCGACGGGAACATACTGCACGAGGGGCTGTAATACTCCCCGCCCATAATAAACCCGCCGTCGGGGGTAGGGGTAATGCTGTAAAACTTCGTATAAGCGCCACTCGTGGTATTGTCGGGGAAACACACATAATCGCGGTACCACACTGCCTCGCCCTGCGGGTTTATTTTAAGTATAAATCCGGGTTGCGTGTAATAGGTCGCCTCGCCTACAAGGTATATATTTCCGGCGGTATCCTGGTAATAATCATTTACAAGAAATTTTTTATTCGGCAGATCATCAATGTAATCATGAATTCTTCGTTTCTGGCTGATCGTCCCGTTGTCGTCCATCCGGGCAAGCCATATACTGCGGTTTTCTTCATTTATAGCATTGTCTAAGTAAGGGTCGCTCCAGGTAATTAAGTAATCGCCATCCGGCATGATAAAGGCAAACGGGTGAAAACACAGGGTGTCCTGTGTGGCCGTGGTCCGCCGCCACAACTCGTTGCCCGCGTTGTCTAACCTCACAAACCAGGCTCGTTGCTTATCGGGCCATGAAACATAAGGGCCTATCTCGTCCTGGCAACTCACCAGGTAGCCACCGGTTGGCACTTGTAAGGTCTGGTACGGAAACACCCTTCGCCTGTAGGGGTTCGCCGCCAAAAACGTGTATTGCTTCACCCCCAGCGTGTCTCCCGCCCGGTTCGTAAAAATCAGCATCGGAAAAGAGTTTTGGCTGTTGTATTCATAGTCACCGGTTAATACATAACCCGTTGCAGTGGTATCTATTAAATACAATATTCCCTGGCTTGTTCCTGGTATACAATGGTTATACCTGATTATGGTATCCATATTCCTGGTATCCAAATTATACCGCATCATTATTGGGCTCAGGGTATAGGCTTTGGAATAATCAATATAGCTACCAACAAATATAATTGTATCCTCCCTCATTAGATAGGCATTCGACCGGTAAACATTCAATCCTTCAGTTGTATCACTATAGTAATAAAATGAATCCTGTAATACTCCGTTTTCGCCTATAATGTTAAATTGTGGCAAACTGCCATCGTTAGTAGGGTGCCCAATCAGGCCATAAGTATAATATTGTCCATTTTTAATTACTATCTCATTTATAATCCATCCCTCATATAGATCATAAAACCTTTCCTGTGCCAACGAAAGCAGTGGCGTCATCAATACCACTGCTATCATGATGTTTCTTTTCATAATCCTGTTATTTAGTTACCGCAACCACCTTACTGTCAACAATCTTGCTCTGTGTTTCAATATAAATAATATAAGTTCCCTGGCTAATGTACATAAAAAGGCTATCCGATCTACCACCATTTATACAGTCACTGGTCGAACTAAACTCATTAAAACAGTCCATAAGGTGTTGCTCAGAAAGGTCATAATCAAGATGATAATTATTGTTGATATGATTAAAATACAAGTTTACTACAGCCTCTAATGCACCAATAGGGGCATAAACATAGCATCCGTTGGGACAATATGAATCTGACAAAACCCCTTGGTACTTAACACTTGTCATCCATCCATTGCCTTGTTCATAGATTGGAACATATGTTTGCAGAACATTGTCCCATACTAGATGTAAGTCATGATTTCCGTCGAAATAAGGTGAAGTATTCAGATTTGCTCCATGAGCCTTTCGCCAGTCAAAACTTTTTGCTTTTACCGGAGGCAACGTGTTGATAGTAGTATCTGTATCGACCAATAGATTGAAATTAATAGTTTGCGCCTGCAAACCCGATACAATCGTTGTTACGAAAACAATAATTAATAAAAACTTTTTCATTGGTTTAGACTTGAATTTCTCAAATAATTTTACAAGTTACAAATAATTCTTTTTTAATGCCAAATATATTAAAGGTCCCAATTTTATTTTAAAACACAGCTTTGGGGTTGCAATGAAATATTCCGGCACCGAAGTTCTTATTCCCCAGACCGAAGAGGATATTACAAAGGCAAAATGGGTAAAACCCGAAGAGTTATCGCGTTACCTGAAGAAAACTTTTTTAAACATTACTGTAATTCTTGAAAAATACCTGAAATCAACAGGGGTTGATATTGATTAAAAAACTAATCGTCGTTTATCAGGCTGAAAAAGGCCTTCTCGAAACCTTCGAGGGGACCCGGGGCCGGTGAATAGATAAGGAAACCCGAAGGACTAACCAAAAAATAGCTGGGATATGCTGCAATTTTGTAATAGCCCGGAATGGTTTTATCGCCACCGGTAAAAACAAAATCCCATGTATATTTATGGGCATTCAAATAACGTTTGGCTTTGGCAACATCCGAATCAACCACCACCGATACCACCTTGAAATACTGATTGTGTTTTTCGTAAATGGTTTTCAGCAATTCGAGCTGTTGCTGGCAGGTGTACGAGTCGGTATTGATAAAACTCAAATACACAAATTGATTACGGTAATTCGAAAGTTTAACGGTATCGCCCAGCGTATCGGGAAGTGCAAAATGCGGAGCCACCGTGCCCTCTGCCATAGTGAGCACTTTGTCAGCGATATTTTGCCCAATAACCCTGTGTTCGGGATATACTGTAACGATGCATAATGAATCCAAACAAAGCAGCAATGGGGTCCATGCATAATTATCATTATAAAAAGCATCGTGTATCCCTTTCAGAATTGCCAGCTCCTTAAGCCGGGGGTTCTGCAGTTCAAGCCAGTACGAAAGCAGGAATTTAATGTTGGTTATGCTGTGCCCGTAGTTTACTTCCCAGAACAGCCTCGGACCAATTAACTCATTCAGTTGGTTGTCGAAAAAATTGTTGTATAGCTCTCCGAAAATCTCCATATATGCCGGATTTTCGTAATATACACTATCGAAAGTGAGGTTTTTAAATGCCACTTCCGGTCTGTTGCGTTGATATGCCAGATAGCGCAACCCAACATATTTGAATTTTTTATACGCATTAAAATACGGATTGCCCTTATAGGAAAAATGCGAGTCGATTTCATTAATGAACGTATCAACATCCGACTCCATGCCTTTTACATAAATTTCAAACATCGATTCATCGACATATTCATCGTAGAAATAATCGAAGTCCATAATGAGGTAATTCAAATCGGTTTTTTTCATGTTTTTTATTCCGATATGCACCGATTCGGGTTCGAAAAAGGGGTTTAACTCATCTGCCTTGGTTTTTTCGATATATTCAGGGAGTATAATATCGTAATTGCAACCAGGTTCCATATAAAAATATGCAAAATAAATCCCTGTTTCGGCAAAAACCATACAGGTTTTATCGAGTTCACATTGCCCTGAGAAATACCCCTTGCTGTCGACGGTAACTGTAAATAGGTCTTGTTCCAGCATGGTGATGCGGTCGTAGAATTTTTGAAATACAATTTTTTTTCCGGCATAGGCAGGAGCCGTACCCTCAACCTTGCAAATACCGGCATACAGATTTGTTGTAAAAACAGAAAAGAATAGTAAAAAGGCAATATTTCTCATCATACTCAGAACCAATTGCACAAAATGAATAAATAGTTTTGCGTAAATATACTTTATTAACAACCTGATTTTATGTTTTATTGTAAAAAATCCGAAATTCATCCATAACAATTAATCATATCATTTTTTTATGCTTTCTTCGTATGTTTGTACCAAATTTTAGTAATTGAAAGTCATACGTAATATAATTCTTACTGCCGTCGCCTTTGTGTCTATCATATCCTGTGCCAAAATGGGCGCGCTGAGCGGCGGACCCGAAGACAAAGAGCCTCCGGTTGCAGTATTTGCCGATCCACCGAATGCTTCGGTAAATTTTGCAGCAACACAGGTTAAAATCAGGTTCAACGAGTATATTATTTTAAAAAATGTACAGCAGGCATTAATTATTTCACCCCCCATCGACCCCAAACCTGAAGTATTGGTTTCGGGGAAAAACCTGATAATCAATATTGAACCCGGAGCATTGCGGGAGAACACAACCTATAATCTTAACTTTGGTGATGCGGTTGCCGATAATAACGAAGGAAATCCCCTGAAAGGTTTTACCTATTCTTTCAGCACAGGTAATCTGATTGATTCATTAATGGTGTCGGGAACACTGGTTGATGCGTTGACGTTGAAACCGATTGAAGGTGCTTCCGTTGTACTTTACAAAGAAGGGAACGACAGTCTATTTTTCACCACCATTCCCCAGTATCTCTCGGTTACCGATGCGAACGGAAAATTCTCGCTTCAATATCTTGCCGAAGCAAACTACCTGATTTATGCCATAAGCGATGCCAACTACAATTATTATTTCGATCAGCCATCGGAACCCATTGCTTTCACCGATGCAATAATTTATCCCACAGTATCGCTTGCAACTGTTCCCGGCGACACGGCAAAGCAGCAGCCGGTATATGCTCCGGCAAATGTATTGCTAAAGATGTTTACCGAAGATTATCAGAAGCAATACATTAAATCGGCAGAAAGAAAAGAACCCGGTAAGGTTCAGATCATTTTCAATATGCCAAACCGTACGATACCCGAAATTTCTTTGCCCGATGACGTGGAATTCCTGATTTCTACTTCGGCAACTAACGATACACTTACCCTATGGTTAACCTATGAAAACATGTCCCTGCATGATAGCCTGAATATATATTGCTCCTACTACGATAAAACCACCGATGGAGTTCTTGTTTACGATACAATACGCATTACCAAGCCCTTGAAAAATGAAAATTCATTGCTACAGTTTTCCGGATCCAGGCATAAGGAGCTGTATTCCGATTATCTGTTGAACTTTTCGCATCCGATAGTTTCGTTCGATTCCTCAAAAATAGTATTACAGAACGTAGAATCACCTGAAAAACGAATTGACTTTACAATAGCATCAGCCATTAAACCGGAGCAAATGCTGTTAAAAGCAAACCTTGCCGAAGGAGAAGAATATGTGCTGCATTGTGACGAAGGAGCATTCTCCGATTGTTATGGTGGCAGCACGAAATCCGATTCAATTCGTTTCACCGTAAAAACCGAAGCCGATTATGGCAGCCTGATCATTAGTATTCCCACCGCCCCTGAAACATGCTTTGCTGAATTGCTGGTTCAAAACAAAGTAAAATATTCTGTGCGTATTGCCGACAACAGGCTGGCTTTCATGAACATTTCTCCCGGGAAATACACCATCAGAATTATTACGGACAGTAATTCAAACGGAGTCTGGGATACCGGCAATCTGCTACTGAACCGGCAGCCAGAAGCTGTGTATTACTACAACAGCGAATATGAGGTGCGAAGCAAGTGGCAACATGAACTGGAATGGCAGCAGAAATTTAACGAACAGGGGCAATGAAAAAAGTTCTGATCATCAGCTACTATTGGCCCCCGGCAGGCGGTATCGGAGTGCACCGATGTCTGAAATTTGCCAAATATCTTCCGCTGTTTGGTTGGGAGCCCGTTGTGTATGCTCCATCGAATGCACGGTATGAATACACCGACACAACTAATTTCAGGCATATAAACGCTGATCTTACAGTAATTAAAGCCCCTATTGTTGAACCATTCGGTGCATTTCGTTTTTTAAGCGGACGAAAAAAAGCTGAAACAACAAACCCTGTGTATGTGCGCGATCGAAAGCGGAGCCTGGTCGATAAGGCAGGAATATGGATACGGGGTAATTTATTTGTTCCCGATGCACGCATGCTTTGGATACGCCCCTCCGTGAAACGACTAAAAAAATACTGTCGCGAAAATCAGATCGATGCATTGCTTACCGACGGTCCGCCTCACACCAATACGGTGATTGCACTTAGGCTTTCGCAGACTCTTGGAATTCCGTGGCTTGCCGATTTTCAGGATCCCTGGACACAGGTCGATTATTATAGCATGCTCTATATTGGCAAGTGTGCTGACCGCAAATACCATCGCTTAGAGCAGGAAAGCTTTGCCACAGCAAAAAAAATCACCATTGCCAGCCCTACCTGGGCACGCGAGCTCGAAAGTATCGGGGCAAAACAAGTTGATCCAATTTTCTGGGGTTACGACGATGACGATTTCCCTGAGGCACTGCCTCCGTACAGCGAATATTTCAGCATTGTTCACGCCGGACAACTGGGATACGACCGATTTCCTGCAACTTTTCTGAAAGTACTGGCAGACTTATGTAACGAAAACCCACAGTTCCGTGATAAAATGCGTCTCGAACTTGCCGGAACGGTAGATTACAGCATTGCACAACGCATAGGGGAGCTTGGACTCAACAGCAACTACAAGCCATTGGGTAAAATGAGCTTCCCTGATGCGGTAAAACTTACCCTGAGTGCTCATTTACTCTTGCTTCCGCTCAACATAGCCGACAATGCCAAAGGAAGGATTCCCGGAAAACTTTTCGAAAACATCAAGGCCAGGCGCCCGATACTTTGCCTTGGTCCGTCAGGTAGCGACAGCGGAAACATTATTGCAGAAACCCTGTCGGGCGAAAGCTTTGAATATGATAACGAAGAAGGTATCCGTAACTACATTATCCGAATTTTCGAGAAATATCAGAACAACTGCAATGTGCTTCCACCATACGATATAACAGCGTATTCGGTGAAAAATCAGGTAAAGCGCCTTGCCACATATCTCGACCAAATCAGTAACAGTAACATTACAAAACCATGAAATCGTACCGCCCCGCATTTGCTATTGTCACCGTATTATTTTTTATGTGGGGCTTCATTACCTGCATGAACGATATTCTCATTCCATTTGTTAAAGCAGTGTTCGAGCTTACCCGCGCTCAAAGCATGTTGATTCAGATGGCATTTTTCAGTGCTTATTTTTTCGGTTCGCTGATTTACTTCATAATATCAACTACGACCGGAGATCCCATACAGAAAATCGGTTATAAAAACGGCATAGTTGCAGGGCTAATAATATCGGCAATTGGTACGGGGATGCTATATCCTGCTGCAGGGCTGAGGGTTTACGGATTGTTTCTTGCAGCACTTTTTATTTTGGGGTTGGGGTTTACATTACTACAGATTGCAGCAAACCCGTATGTTGCCATTCTGGGTGAAGAAAAAACCGCTTCGGGCAGGCTTAACCTGTCGCAGGGGTTCAATTCCTTCGGTACCACCATAGCTCCGATCATCGGTGGATATCTGGTGTTTCATCTGTTTTCGGGGAAAGGGCTTTCGCTACTCAATGCACAGGGAAACCCAATAACACTTGCCGATGGCAGCACAGTTTCGGCAATGGGAGTGCAGATACCTTACCTGATTTTTACATTCCTGTTTGTTGTGCTTGCATTGGTCTTTATTTTTATTAAACTCCCTCAATTCTCCGACGAAACCCATGTTGAAAGAGGGCTTGGAGCATTGCGCTACCGGCACCTTTTATTCGGGATGTTTGCAATTTTCTTTTATGTGGGAGGCGAAGTGAGCATAGGAAGCATCATGATTAATTACCTTCACGAACTGAAAGGCTTTGCCGAGATGGATGCGAAATCATATCTGGCATTGTACTGGGGCGGACTAATGATTGGGCGGTTTATCGGTGCTTATGCCTTTGGACAACAAAAAATATCGGCAATCACTTTCCTTGGTATGTTGGGCATTTCGATCCTGGGGTTCGGAGTGATATACACAGCAATTTATCTTGAAGGTGGCAAAAGCCTGCACCTTTTCCTTCCGTATATTGCCTATCTGGCTCTCAACATTCTTGCGTTTTATTTCGGACGAACCAGACCAGGACTTACCCTCAGCATTTTCGCCGGTATAGCTCTTTTATTGATAGGAACCAGTATGTTTACCCATACCGATCTGGCAATGTGGAGCATTTTGGGCATCGGGCTGTTTAATTCAATAATGTGGTCAAATATTTTTACACTAGCCATTAAAGGATTAGGTAAATATACCAGTCAGGGCTCTTCGCTTCTGGTAATGATGATTTTGGGAGGTGCGCTTCTGCCTTTTATAACCGGGCATGTTGCTGATATACTGGGAGGATATCAGAAAGCCTTGTTCGTTCCAGCCATTTCGTACCTCTACCTGATGTGGTACGGATTAAAAGGGAGTAAGCAAAAAAACACAATACAGGATCAGAGCAAGTATTCTGCGTGAACAGCAAAAGACACATAGCGAGAATACTATTTATAAGTATATCTTTCATACTACTGCACTACAGTGCTTTTCCACAAATGCTCTATTTACATTACAGCGATAGTGTTAAGCAGGTTTGCGGCGATTCGGTTCTCAGTAATTATCTGGTAGATGAAAAACTTCGCGAATACGCAAGTAATCTAGACAGTGTTTCTTTTTTTATTATTGATGAAAACGAATGCTTTATCACATCGGTAAAGGGGATTCCGCTCTGTACGTCATGCGGTATTGCTGCAAACAGGGTAATGCAGACAGCCTATCGGCTGGCCTTCATCGAGAACTTCATTATTCAGGGATCCTGCTGGGACTTTGTCAACGCTGTTTTTACAGGTATTACTTCAGATTCAATTCAGAAAAAAGATATTTATTCCGAAAAAAAAGCAGGCCCTTATACCACTGTAGATGAGTTGCAACCCGGTGATTGGGTGTATCATGTCAATTATGAGTATAACCGTATTGAACACAGTGCTATTTTTATAGGTTGGACCGATTACGAAAAAGGATTGGCCATTGTGCTCGACTATGTGGGATTGAACAGACGACAACCGGCAAAATTCGGTGTACATAACCTGAATTCGGTGTACGCTATTTTTAGGATGGAAAAAGTTGATTAGTTTTTATTGAATATGTTGAAATATAAGGGAATAGTTTCCATGTGCCTCGTCTTTTTTGCGGTAATTTCCTGCAACTGGGGCATGGATAAGATTAAATCGATCAAAGGAACCAATAAAGCGGATACTTCCGGTAACGATAGCCTGATTCCAGAGTTTATCCCTGATTCAAGTTTGAATTTTAACTTCTGGGCGGAAGTAACCGGAACTGGTGATACAGTCATTGCCGATTCATTGTTTACAGGGTTCTATTCGGATTATTCCGATGATACCGTCAGCATTTTTTGTTTCAGGGGAAGTTCCCGCCGTAATGCCCCATCGAGGGGATCGGTAACGGGAAAACCCACCGGATTAGAGTTTGCATGGGCTTTTACAACAGAATCCGACACTACCAAAACCAAATATGGTGTATGGGGCGGAGGAGCAGGGTGGACTGGGCAGCCTCTGTTGATATGCTGGACAAATGAACAAAAGCAAAAACTGGGAATAACAGACCCTAAATTTTTGACAGACGGCAACGCATTCGAAATCATCATTGGATCGCTGTGCGGAAATATTTACTTCTTAAATGCATCAACCGGCAAGCTTACCCGTGAACACCTTTCCATAGGAAGTCCCATTAAAGGTACTGTTTCGGTGGATCCAAGAAAAAACGGATTACTATATGTGGGGCAGGGAATACAAACCGGTGAACGATTTGGTGCATACGTTTTTGATATGTTCGGCAGAAAAGAAATCTATCACATTTCGGGCAATGACAAATACTCTTTCCGCGACTGGGGAGCCTTCGACAGTAATCCATTAATCGACAAAGAGAGCGGAACGGTTTTCTGGCCAGCTGAGAATGGAGTAATTTATCGTTTTGTTGCTGATAGTTCTAAGCAAATAAAACAACTCACAAGGCTTCGCTATCGCCACGACCGAATGTTCAGGCAGGGCATTGAGTCGAGCATTGCTGTTATCGGTAACTACGGTTTTTTTGCCGATAACAGCGGAACGTTGCTTTGCCTGAACTTAACTACAATGAAACCTGTATGGAATATCGACAATTTCGACGACACCGACGCTAGCCTGTTGGTTGACGAAGAGAGTCCGGGGCAATATTATCTGTACACCGGCCATGAAATCGATAAACTTGCTCCGTTGAGCGCCTCGTATTTCAGAAAAATCGATGCTAAAACCGGGAAAGAAATATGGCGAATCAGCAGGAACTGCCACGGAGATGACCTCAACGGACAAGTGAACAGCGGCGGATTGCTTTCGAGTCCTGCACTGGGAAAACACAAGGGAAGCAATATGATATATTGCCTGTATTCAAGAACTGATTCGCTGAATCGTTCGGAGTTGGTTGCCGTGAATAAAATAACGGGGCAGGAAGTTTTCTCGGTGCAATTAGATAACTACTCATGGTCGTCGCCGGTTGATTTCTATGATACCGAAGGCAATATTTATCTGTTTTTTGCCGACGTTAAGGGAAAAATCTATATTATCGACGGACTTACGGGAGAACTGTTGGTAAGCAAAACCACCCAATTCTCATTTGAAGCATCCCCTGTAATTTTAAACAACAATATCTATATTGCCTCCCGCGGAAAAAGCATTTTGTGCTTTACCATGAAATTTTGAAACAGTTTAATAAGGCTGATTTTAAGTACAACCCCATCACCTCAACATTTTTAGCAGCAAAACTTAATCGTATATATGAATCTCTTATTCACATTACAATTATTTTCAATACTTTTGAATTGCTAACTTCAGTTTTACAATGCGTTTTCGCGGACTCGCATATTTACCCGCAATCTTGTTCTGGTGGCTGATATGCTTTCAGCTCTACCGACTGGTGTTCTTTTTAATCATCACTTCTTGCTCGGGAAATTTTGCGGAAGGCATTTACCATGGATTTGTCACCGACCTAGCAGCAGCGGCATATCTAATGGTTTTACCCGTAACTCTGTGGTTTATTGCAAATTTTTTCAGGACACAAAGCAAGGGCTTTATCAAAATTATTCTTATCTCTCAAATTGTTCTGGCTGTATTTGTAGCTTTTATCGAAGTTGTAAGCCTGCCCTTATACCCCGAATGGGGAACAACATTCAATCTTCGTGCGCTGGTAAGTGCCGAATCGCCGGGGGAAGCCTTTACCACTTTTGTCGATTTTTTAAACTGGAAATGGCTTCTACTTTTTGCTGCTGAAGTGGGTGTGGCAATTACCGGCTTTTATTTTATACAGCGTTATTTTTATCACCCATTGGCAAACAAAACTTTAAGAATTATTCTTCCAATTATAATTGCAATATTAATAACAGTAGGCATTCGTGGGGGCATCGGGGAAAAACACATCACCGTAAGCAGCGTTTTCTATACCCACCATCAATCGGATAACTATTTGGCTGTGAATAAAACGTTTTATTTTATTTCGACAGTCAAGCAGAAAAAACACCTGGATATCATTACAATAGATATTCAGAAAGAGCGGTTGAATGCTACCTATGCAAAGTTGTATGTTGAAGGGCAAGCATCTGATTCGCTCAAGTTGTTTGCCACCAACCGCCCCAACATTGTGCTAATCGTACTCGAAGGCTGTCCCGCCGAAGTATTTGCACCACTTGGTGGAATGCCGGGTATTGCTCCCTGTTTCGAAAAACTTTGTTCCGAAGGGCTGCTTTTTACACAGTTTTTTGCATCGGGGTTTCGTACCGACCAGGGGTTGTTGAGTATTTTAAGCGGACTGCCTGCGCTTCCGTATTTGAATATAATGACCGATCCCAAAATTTCTGAAGCACTACCATCGCTGATACAGGTATTGGGAGAGAAAGGTTATAATACGGCCTTTATTTATGGCGGGGATGCCAGCTTCTCAAAAATTAGTGATTATATGAAAAGCAACAACACTGCCACAATCATCGACAAGGCTTCGTTCAACAAACATCAATGCCGGATTGAGTGGGGTGCTCCCGATGACGAGTTGTTTATTATGGCCGGGCAACAAATAAAAAAATATAGCGAACCGTTTTTTGCATGTATTCTTACGCAAAGCACCCATACTCCATTCGAAATAGAAGGCCAGCACAAATTCCCAGGTGAAAATATCCCGGAAAAGTATAAAAGCAGTGTGTATTTTACCGACTCATGCATTGGCTCTTTTATTGAAAGAAGCAGGCAAACATCATGGTTCAACAACACCATATTTATCATCACAGCCGATCACGGGAGTTTATATCTTGGAACTCATGACTTCAACGATCATGAACGTTTCAGGATTCCGTTGCTGATTTTTGGGACTCCCCTTGCCGAGCAATATAGGGGAAAAACTATTTCACGGGTTGGAGCAAGCTTCGATATTCCGGCCACATTACTGGCACAACTTAATATCGAAAACCGCGATTTTCATTTCAGCAAAAATCTTTTCAATGATAGAATGTATGATCATGCTTATTGGGCAACCGATCAAATAATGGGTTGGATTACTGATAACAAAAAAGTTGTTTTCAATTTTTCGAATAGCGACATTTACAGTACCGAAGGTGATACCGTTCATAATGCCGAGAGCGTAAAGGATGCAATCAGGTTTTACAAAATGGTGGCAGAATATACCTTGCTCAAGAAAAATCCATCAGTGCGTTGAACAAAAAGGCCATTCAATCTGTTCACACCTCGCCATATAGTAAAAGTGAAACATATTTTGAGAAAAGTTGTTTCATTCATTACTTTTGTTACAAAAATTGTGGATTCATGACAGGCAAAAACCTAATCGCTGGAATCGATATCGGTGGAACCGGCACAAAAATCGGAATTGTAGATTTCGATGGTAGAATAATTGCTCAAACACTTGTTGATACGCGTGAATTTTCAACAATGGTTTCGTTTGTATCAGCATGCACAGAGCAACTGCATAAAATTACGGAATTCGACAGATTGGAAGGAATTGGTATCGGAGCTCCCAATGGCAATTACTATAACGGATTTGTTGAGAATGCCCCCAACCTACCCTGGCGGGGTAAACTGGATTTGGCAGGTGAGTTCACAAAACAATCAGGATTAAAATCCATTCTCACCAACGATGCCAATGCAGCAGCACTTGGCGAAATGATATTCGGCGGAGCCATTGGCATTGCCCATTTTATATACATAACCCTTGGAACTGGAGTTGGCAGCGGAATTGTAGCGGATGGAAAATTAATTTACGGACACGATGGCATGGCGGGAGAACTGGGTCATACGATTGCAGTGAAAGGGGGTAGAATGTGCGGTTGTGGCAGAAAGGGATGCCTCGAAATGTATGCTTCTGTCAGGGGACTGGTATTAACGGCGCAAGAGTTGATTTCACAATATCCCGGTCAATCAGCACTTGAATTAAAGCCCGATTTTACTGCGAAGAATGTATCGGAAGCGGCGATAAGCGGCGACCCTATTGCTCTTAAAACCTTCGATATCACTGCAGAAATTCTGGGGATTTCGCTTGCTAACGCCACTGCAGTTACGAGTCCTTCGCATATTTTTATTTTTGGTGGTCTGGCAAAGTCGGGAGAATTACTAATAAAACCTCTTAAAAAATATTACGAACAAAACCTTCTGAACATTTATCAAAACAAAGTGTGTATTTCAGTTTCGGAATTGCCCGATTCGGATGCTGCGATACTTGGGTCCGCTGCTCTCATCAGAAATTACCTAATACAAACTCAAAAGCAAAATTAAAGTTGAATATCTTAATTTACTATATTTGCAGATTAATAAAATACTATGATTACCACCCGTTTAACTGAAGACGAAACACTGTTGCAATCGATAAATATGGCTATTCTCGATAAAAAAGGCGAGGATATTATTAACGTTGATTTGAGGAACACACCGGGCTCTGTGACAAATTATTTTGTGATATGTAATGCAAATTCTATTACCCAGGTACAGGCTATTGCAGAGCACGTTGAAAGAAAAGTGCGTACTGAGTTAAAAGAAAAAGCTTGGCACAGTGAAGGTTACGAAAACTGTGTGTGGGTATTACTCGATTATGTAAGCGTGGTGGTTCATATATTCGAAAAGAAAAATCGTGAGTTTTACAAACTGGAAAATTTATGGGCTGATGCAGTTTTTTCACACATTGGTGATGATGGGAAAACTGTTATGGTTTCGTAATAATTTAATCATAACTATCTGAATTTAACTACTTAGAAATAATATGTCAGAAAACAGAAAAGGATTTGATCCTCAAAAATCTGAAACACCTCCAGGTGAAAAGCAAAAACCCAAAATAAGCGGTTACTGGGTTTATATCGTTATTACCGTTCTGCTCATAGTTTTTACTTTCTGGGATTTTGGTCCGTCGGCAAAGGAAACCAATAGAAATGTATTCGAAAAGCAGATGCTTGCCAATAATGATGTCGCCAAAATTGTGATTATCAACAAAGAAAAAGTTGAGGTTTATATTAAACCGGACAAACTCAGTCAGGAAAAGTATAAGGAAGTTTCGGGAAGTGGAATGGGCTCACCGGGGAAAAAGGGGCCACATTATTATTTTATGATTGGTGATGTTGAAACATTTGAAAGGCAGCTTGCAGAGGTTCAGGCATCGCTCCCACCCGAAAATAAAATCACTGCTGAGTATAGAACTGAAAGAAACTATTTTGGTGAAATTTTGGGCTGGCTGCTGCCCATAATAATTCTGGTGGCTCTGTGGGTATTTCTTTTCCGTAGAATGAGCGGAGGTGGTGGTTCTGGAGGAAATCAGATATTTAATATCGGCAAGTCAAAAGCACAATTGTTCGATAAAGAAAAGCACGTTAACACCAACTTCAACGACGTAGCCGGTCTTGATGAGGCTAAAGTTGAAATTATGGAAATTGTTGACTTTCTGAAAAACCCGAAACGATATACCGAACTGGGCGGAAAAATTCCCAAGGGGGCATTATTGGTGGGCCCTCCGGGAACTGGGAAAACCCTTTTGGCAAAAGCTGTTGCTGGTGAAGCCAATGTTCCCTTTTTCTCTATGTCGGGTTCCGATTTCGTAGAAATGTTTGTCGGTGTAGGAGCATCAAGGGTTCGCGATTTATTCAAACAAGCCAAGCAAAAGGCCCCATGCATAGTGTTTATCGATGAAATTGATGCCATCGGGCGCGCCCGGGGGAGAAATCCGAACTTTAATTCTAACGATGAACGCGAAAACACCCTGAATCAGTTGCTTACCGAAATGGACGGATTCGCATCAAACAGCGGCGTCATTATTCTGGCTGCAACCAATCGCGCCGATGTGCTTGATAAAGCACTGTTGCGTGCCGGAAGATTCGACAGACAAATACATGTTGAATTGCCAGATTTGCATGAAAGAGAGGCTATTTTTAAAGTTCATGTAAGGCCAATCAAACTCGACAAAGATGTTTTGCTTGATTTTCTGGCCAAACAGACACCCGGATTTTCGGGTGCCGATATAGCCAATGTTTGTAATGAAGCAGCCCTTATTGCTGCAAGGAAAAACAATAAAACCGTGACCAGGCAGGATTTTCTCGATGCAGTTGACCGGATTATCGGTGGATTGGAAAAGAAAAACAAGATTATCAGTGTGAACGAAAAGAAAACCATTGCTTATCACGAAGCAGGTCATGCCAGTGTGGGCTGGTTGCTGGAACATGCGCACCCGTTACTCAAAGTTACAATAATTCCCAGGGGAAAAGCACTTGGAGCTGCATGGTACCTGCCGGAAGAGCGACAAATAACCACTACGGAGCAAATGCTCGATGAAATATGCTCTACACTTGGCGGCAGGGCTGCCGAAGAAGTATTTTTCGGTAAAGTTTCAACTGGAGCTTTGAACGACCTTGAAAGGGTTACAAAACAAGCATTTGCAATGGTGGCTTATTTCGGCATGAACGATAAAATCGGAAATCTTTCGTATTACGACTCTACCGGACAAACCGAATTCAGTTTCAGTAAACCATTCAGCGAAAAAACGGCAGAATCTATCGATGAGGAAGTGAAGCTAATTGTTGAACAACAATATGAAAGAGCAAAAGAATTGCTTACCTTACATAAGGAGGGCATTGAAAAACTTGCGGAAAAGCTGCTTGAGAAGGAAGTGATTTTCGGCGATGACCTTGAGGCCATTTTCGGTAAGAAAAGAGGTAAAGAAAGAGAGATTGAAGAAAAACCAGATGTTCAGACCTCCGGATCTCCTATTGATGCTTTGCAGTCTGAATCGGGTCAGGAGGGTAAACTTTCCGAAACTGATACAAGCAAGCATGACGACACAGAAGAACTGGGTTAAAGTGTACTCCACCGGGGTGGAGTACCTTGCCGAATTGCTTAAGCAGGTGTTGTTCGATAATGGCATAGAAGCCGTTGTTGTAGATAAGAAAGACAATGCGTATCTGTTTGGGTGGATTGAGGTGTATGTTTCAGATGATGATTACGAAAATTCCGTCAAAATAGTTGAAGATTTTGAAAAAAATACCAGCATTAAATAGTATGCCCCAACGCGCTCTCAGTGGAGCAGTGTATGTAGGCATGGTGGTGTTTTGCCTTTGGTTTTCGGAGTATTCTATGATTTCGTTATTTCTGTTTTTACTGTTTTTACTGCACTATGAATTCAACACCCTTATTAACAGGAAAAAATACAAGCTACCCGCGATAGTTACGAGCGTTATATCAATAAGCCTGTTGCTTGCAACATTCATTTACGAAAAAACCAATGGCAGTACTGAATTGTTCTATATTCCACTGTTATTATTTGTTCTATTACCTCTCTTGTATATTCTTATCGATAAAGAACACGATTTGCGCACACTGGGGGTTTTTCTTCTGTCAGTTATTTATTTTGCTGCGCCCCTATCGCTTGCTGTATTAATTAGTTTCCGGCATACCGAAGAACCGGTAGTTACAACTTCTTATCAGGCGTTTCCAGTTTTATCGTTGTTTGTGTTTTTATGGGTTTACGATACATTTGCTTACCTCGCCGGAACAATATTTGGTAAAACACCACTGATTGAGCGAATTTCACCAAAAAAAACATGGGAAGGTGTTATTGGGGGCGTGGTAATGACCTTACTTCTGTCGTTGGCTTGTTCTTTAATTTTTAATATTTTCCCAATATCACATGCAGTAGCAATTTCGCTGATTGTCGTAATTTTCGGTACTCTTGGCGACTTGTTTGAATCGTGGATTAAACGAAGCGTTGCAATTAAGGATTTCGGGAACATTATGCCCGGTCACGGTGGTGCGTTAGACCGACTTGATTCGTTTTTATTTTCGGTCCCTGCAATGTGGGTATTTTACAGTTTATTCGGCTGAAGATTATCGTAAAATATACATTTTACCCGTATCATTCTTAAAGTAATTATCGGCAGCCGACTGTCGGTGGTCAACAGAATTTCCGTTAATCCTTGCCTTTACACGGTAGAAATATACTCCATTTGCAAGCCTGTCTCCGAACATATCGGTTCCATCCCAGGCATAGGTAGTTATGTTACGGCCAATGTGCACACCCCCAAGCTCAAATAAATCGATTACTTTAACAAGTTTACCCGTAACTGTAAATATTTCGATGGTAAAATCGTCGGGGATTTCCGACCCGGTTAGTTCAAACACAAACCGCGTTGATGTACTGAAGGGATTGGGATAATTCAATAGGTTGGTAATAGCTGATTCAGTAACAATTTTAAAAGATATTAGATAGTCGAAATCGCCTGATTCATTTCCCGAAATATCGGTTGCCTGAACGCGTAATTGATATGTTCCATCGCTGTTGAAAACCGGTCTGAAAATTATTTTACAGCTGTTGTCGGGAAGTTGCGCTGGCACCCATTCCATATTGTACCAACTGCTAACAGCATTAAAGAATATTCTTGTTTCCGTTCCGTTTTCATTATCGGTTAAATACACGCGAAACAACGATGTATCGTTCAACGCTAAATATTTGTTCTCATCCTTAAGAGTTATCAGAATTTCAGGGGTAGCCGAAACAATATCGCCATCCATGATATGTATACCATCGAAGCTAACATCAAGAAGGGGATTGGCTTCATCGCTGAGGACATAAAAGTACTTCTGCGCAATATTGTTAAAATGATGCTGTTCTATCTGATCGTAATAACCGAGTAGGTCATTAATCGGATTATATTCAACCCATACACTGTTCAATCCACTCATTCCATGGGTTTCCAATCTAATGGTATCAATTATTATATCTCCGGCAGGATGTGGCCGAAGCCGCCTTGTTGCAATGGGAATGATCTGGTTATTTTTATCCTGCAGCCAAAATTTTACCAGTAGGCTATCCATATCGACCGTGCTCACATTTCGCGTTGCGATGGCAAAAACAATCTCGTCGCCTTCGTTAATCGTGTCGCAGCAGAAATGATAACCATCACGCACATTTATTGCAGTTTCGGGAGCCTCATCAAAATATAATTGCCACTTATCGAGTTGCGCCGGAGTTTTATCCAAATCATCCCGACTGTAGAATTTCATCTGAAGATATGGGTATTCGGTGGCAGCAATCGTATTGCTAATGTCAGGGATAAGATAATTATCCGGTTTAATACTATCTATAAGAATATCAACCGTACCATCGCTTCTAATCCCTTCAATACAAACAATGGCAGTATCATAGCTTGGCGATTCAAGGCTGTGTTGAAGCCACTCAAAGCTTGTCCACGCTGACGCCGGACCGATAGTTTTCGATAAAATATAACCATAATTGAAATCGGTAAATAAATCGGCCTGCAATGTGCAATACGGGTTTTGGGCCGTACTGTACGATTCTTTTGCAGATGAAGGGCTTCCTTTGCGGCAGAAGAAAATATATGCCTGATCGTTGGTAAGGTCGCGTATTTGGGTTGAACCAAGGGCTTCAAAATTACTTAGAACATTTTCTTCCCATTGTTCGAAATACGCATTTGTCCATGAATAAAACAGTACATAATGCCCGTTGGGAATACTGAGAATCATGTTGTTCATATTCTGGATTCCTTCGGAATAATACTCTGTTCCCCAGCCAGAGCTGAAAATAAAATAATAATTTACCCTTCCACTGGAACCGCATTGCGGATAATTGCGATGTCCGTAATTGGAATAATCCGACTGATATGCCAGTAGTGTAACCGGATCAATTACAGCCACTATTACTGCGGGTTGATTTCCACAGCATCCGTGATCACCGAGGCCATTGTTAAGCCCTCCATCGATAGTAAATCTCACATCGGAGTAGGTTTGTGGACTAACATAACGCTGGTTATAAACCATCAGGCTGCGTGGTACGGTAACAAAATCGAAGGCCCTGTTAACCCTGTTATAATCGATAAATTGATATCGGTCGTTTTTAAACTGAAAGAAATGCGCCTGACTCCAGCCTTCTTTATGCGGTATATAAATAAAGGAGCTTTCTTTCCAGATAATGCTGTCGGTAATTGTATGATTTCTTGCAATGCGCCAGTAGTAAACGGTGCTGTCGTTCAGAACCATGGGTACGTCCCAATATAACAAGCCTCCCGAGGAACTCAGTGTTTGCTGCAATAAAGGCAACCCAACCAAGCTATTAAAGGTGTCGGAAGTGTCGATCTGAAATATATACTGAGCATCTCCAAGAAATGGGTCTCCGGTAGAAGCAATCAGGCGTACGTGGTCTTCGGGGATTATTGCGAATTCATAGGGAAAAACCGGAAAAAGATCGCTTGACCTTATTAGAAAGCTAATACTTGTTAGGTTATTGTTTTCGTTGAATTCTTCTACAGTATTCATTGCATCGGTAAAAACATCAAGTTTGTTTAATCCCGGCCCTATAATTTTATTCACCGGAAGCCGGATGTTTATCGTATCCCTATATAAACATCCATCAACTCCGAGTACATATTCAGTCATAGTTCCATCGGGATATGTACGGTTGACATTCACTGTAAATCCGGAAGATGTCGTGCGCCCAATATTGGAAACGACTATCTGAACATCGAAACTGTCGATAGTGGTATTAATTTCGTTGGGTAAAAATGCAATATCGGAGTTTTTTACAGTAAGGTCGGGCAATTCGAATGCGTTTATCGCAATTATAGGGTCACCATGTAGTGTGAATTCGTGGCAGGTAATTTCCATTCTCACGTTTGTGAGAAATACGACCTCTGCTGCCTGAATGGCTTTTATCAGCTGCAAACCAATCGGGCTTCCGTAATAATCGCGTGAGACCTTATTGTATAATTCTGTAGAATAAAAATTAAGATACGATGGGAGGCCTTCGCCAACTGACGCAAGAAATGCAATAGCGCCTTTATCCTGTATCAATACCCATTCCTCGCTTGTGCAGGTGTTACTGTATAAGTGAATATCTCCTGCATAACAACTGTTGGCTAAAACAAACGGGTACTTACCCTGATTCTCGTAGTTTGCCGGATCGTCGATACTTTGATCAAAACCATTCGCTGAAGCATGCCCAAAAAAAGTCATCAGGCTCACTCCATTGTTTATCAGATTTCGTACTGAATCGCTTTGGGTTATCTGAACCGGGGCAGAGCTGTTCTTTAAAAAAGTACTTACATATCCGCCGAATAGAGAGTCCTCGATAATTGCCTCATAATTGCGTAAAAATCCCGCAAAATAGGTCTGTTCCGACTCATTGGCTCCTCCTCCGAAATGTAGGACATTCTTCATCCATTCGGCAGGTTCATTGTTTTCGTATTGTATTACTTTATTCAAATAGATCAATGCTTCTTCGTTGGTTCTGGCACATATTCTACCGGTTGCCAACAGTGGTTCATAGCCCGTACCGTCGAAAGGTGCTGTGAATAAATTGTCGCTTGATGGATATCCCATGCTGGGAACCAAACAATAAGCATACGCATTGGGGTCGTTACGGGTATCGGGGCAATGGACCGATTTCCCAAACAAAAAAAGATATTCAGGTTGTACTGTGTTATTGTTCACCAGATAAAAAACAAAATTTCTGATTCCAATCGGGTGTTTCTGAACCCCGTATGCAAATTGATTGTACAGCTGGTCAACGTCTGCTATCAGTACATTCTCACCGCGTCCGGACCGATAGGCCGCATATTGTTGCGCAGAGCCCATCAACGATTTATGAGTGATTATAAGATAGGTCGCCTGGGGGTATAACGCGTGGTAATTGATAAATTTATTATTATCAGACACTTTGTAAATACCATCAACTTGTTTTAATGAGTTATCGCCGCACATAATACAGCGCCTTTCAGAGCCATTTTCGGGAATGAGAGCTTTATGAACTGTTCCCTGTTTTACTACTTTTATTCGCCGATGAGAATCCAAATCATAGAAAACAACGTCGTTTCCGTCGGTTGAAATAAAATTATTTAACTGAAGGAGTTGTTTCCCTCCACTTCCGGCAGGCACTGTAAATTCGAAATAGGATTGGTTCCCGGCATTGAGTGTGCGCGGATAGGTAAGCTGAATGTAAGAAACAACCATCTGATCGGGAACCGAAGTTAGGGTAACATCGTTAGCCGAAAAATTCAGGTTCAAACCTGTTGATAAGCTTGAAAGAGCTATTGAAGCCGTTCCAACTGCATAATCATAACCCAGAAATTGGGTTTCGATAACGGGTGAGTCGTTTAACTTTACAATTAAATGATGAGGAAAAAAATTCTCAGGAGCACTTGCAGCAAAACCCGATACTGCAGTTTCGAGGGTAGCGCTGGGCCCGGATGCATAGATATAGGGAACGGTTAATGACTTATTTACCGTGGCATCACCATCGGGGTGATCTTTACGCAATATTTCATTGTCGAACCAACCCTCTCCATCACCAAAAATACAGCGAATTGAGCCTTTTACAAATGTGGAAACATAATTTTGCCGGATAATACACCAGAGGTATGGAATCAGGTTCGAAGTGTATTGGGTAAAATCGGTATCATCTTCAACGATCATTCTACGGTTATTCGTTGTGTTGTTCCATGTTAAAAAATAAGATGCAGTATCGTTAAAATAGCTATAATCATGATTTACGATATCCTCCGAAAAGGTATAGGCCATAGAATCAATACCCGCTCTGTTACGTTTTCCGTAAAATTCTATATACCCGCTTGGATCGAAAATACCCGATGTCCCCTCTCCTTTAATGTAGATATATTGTTCTTCTCCTTCATGGAACAATTGAATATTCCTGGGGTCAATCTGATCGACCGGAATACCGGCAGATATCAGCTGATTATAAGAGATCTTGTAAACACCATCGGTGTGAACCGCAATGCGGAAATATTGCTGATCGTAATTTATCCATTCGTTGTTGAATTGCTGCGAAAACAAAAAGCTGCAATGCAACATCAAAACAGATAATATGACAATTTTGATTTTCACCGATTTAATTTCCACTAAGTTATAACATTAAACCGTTCCATTGAAATTAAATTCGATAAGCTGGTCATTGTTTTTTAAGGTCGAACCGATAGCTTAACGAAAACACATGAGAATACAGTGCTATACTTTGGTTCCCGATATCGGTTAGTGCATAATCGATTCTGAATCCTTTATAATGGATTCCAATGCCCGCATTGGGTTGCCACGACATGGTGCTGGTATCATCGAAATCGGGCAGGTTTTGAAAATTGGAAACTCCCAGTCGTAAAAAGACCAGATTGTTATATGATGCTTCGAGACCAAGGTGTGGGTCAACGCTGAAAACATCGGTTTTTATAAGTGTATTTCTTTTCCCGTCGAATGTTACGTCTAATCCGAGTTCCGGGTAAATCAGGAATTTGTTTTTAATATAAAATTTATACCCTGCACCAAGTAATAATCGTGGAAGAGTAATTTCAAGCCCATTTTCGGGTATTTCGTTTCCGGTTTGTTCAAACACTTCTTCAAAAATTTCGCGGTTGTAACTCCACGCATTAAAAGTGGAAGTTATATCGCGGGCCTGTGCACCAAAAAGCCAGTTCTTCATGGCATACTGTGCCCCGATATCAAAACCAAAACCCCATGCACCGCCAAAATCACCGGCAATTCTGCGGATTACCTTAAAATTGGCTCCATAATTCAATCCTTGCACAGGAGATGTTCTGGAGTAGCTTAACAAGAAAGCATAATCAGCTACCGAAAACGATGAAATCCTGTCGTAGCGTATATTACCGTCTCCGTCAATCAGATCGAGGGTATTGGGAATATCATCGACACCAAAACGTATCATCGATACTCCCAGGGCACTATTATCATCAATTTTATAGGCTCCTCCCAGAAAATCGTATTTCGATAATCCGGCAAAATATTCTGAGTGCATGGCACCAATTTCGATTTTTCTATCGAGTGATACCAATCCGGCCGGATTCCAGTAGAGAGAAGCAACATCGCCCACTGAGGCTATTACCGAGTTTCCCATAGCTAAGGACCTCGCTCCCACACCGATTGACAAAAATTCGTTGCTATATTTGGGGGCTGTCTGAGAAAAAACAACATTGCTTAAAACAGCCAACAGAATTACTAATTTTGTACGCAAAAGCATGAACTTATAATTTATGTGTAAAATTAATTATTTTATATTAAACTTCGTAAACTTCAATTTATTGCTTACCGAAAAGTAAAGATAATGAAAACCTTAAAAAGTCTGATACCAAATCTAATAACCAGTTTAAACCTCTGTTTTGGTGCGGCAGCAATTGTTTTCGCTTTTGCACGTCAGCCCGAAACAGCGTTTTGGTGCATTATTATTGCTGCCGGTTGTGATTTTGCTGATGGCTTCTCCGCAAGACTATTGAATGCTTATAGCGAATTTGGCAAGCAGCTTGATTCGTTGAGTGACCTGATAAGTTTCGGTGTAGCACCGGCAGCACTTGTTTTTGTATATTTCACCGATACCGCTGATAATGGGTTTCCGAGCTGGATTGCATTCAATGCTTTTACGGTGGCTTTGTTTTCGGCATACCGGCTTGCGCGGTTTAATATTTCACCACCATCATCAGATTTCCGTGGGTTGGCAGTTCCTGCAAGTGCATTGTATCTGATAAGCCTGATATGTTTTGGGGCCGGTTTACCAAAACCGATTTCTGAAGTTGTACTTTCTGCTCCCGCTGTGCATATTCAGGTGCTTATTATTAATCTGCTGATGATTTCATCCATTCCCATGTTTTCGCTGAAGTTTAAAAATTTCAATTTTACCGAAAACCTGATTCGTTTTATATTTCTTTCTGTTGGGGTAGTTCTTATTGCCATTTTCGGGATACCCGGGATATGGTTCGTTATGGTTTTTTATATAATTTTGTCGTTGGCAACAGCCATATATCATTCAAAAAAAATTCAATTATGAAATTTCTTGCAAACATCGACGTAATGCCTCTGAAAGCACTACTCGACCCTCAGGGTAAAGCAGTTAACAACAGCCTGAAAAAAACCGGTTTCGAAAGCATTGAAAACGTGAGGATCGGCAAACATATTTCTTTCGAAATTGAAGCCAGTGACCAGAAAAGTGCCGAAAAATCGGTTGATGAAGTTTGTCGTAAAGTACTTACCAACCCCATTATGGAAGGGTTTACTTTTATTGTCAGCAAAATGGAATAACATTCCCCGAAAATTCTGCAGATTCCGGCTGGGCTGAAATTATTTGAATTCTATTTGCAGAATCTAAAAAATATATAACTTTGCAGTCCTCATACGGTGGTTGTAGCTCAGTTGGTTAGAGCGCCAGATTGTGGCTCTGGAGGTCGCGAGTTCGAATCTCGTCTTCCACCCAAAAACGTTTTCGAAAGAAGGCGTTTTTTTATAGGTTTTATCCGAGTAGTTCACGTTTTATTTTCGACAGTAATTTTTTGGTGCGGTACCTGGTATAGTTAATCTGATGTCCCCTGTTTATTTCCACTTCATTGAAGGCTTTCCAGCTAAGGTCGAATAAATCGCGATACACATGGTTCTTGGTATGTTGCTTATGTCGGCGATGTATCGACATGGCAATAAGCCAAATTATTCGGGAATTCCATGGCTCAAAAACCTCTTGCACCAAATCCCAATCCGACCGGTTTGCCGAATTCCATCGCCCCATGCGTTGCTCCATGAAGAATAAGTCTTCCACCTGCAATTTCAAATCTTTATAAACCTGCCGTGGTTCCACAATCCACTTTTTAAATTCCTCTCCGGCAAACTCCAAATGACCATAGTCGGTAAAATTTCTTACATCGTGCAAATCGGCATTATATGGTACATAAGCATATCGTTGACGTGCAATCTCATTCATTACACTTTGCACCGATAAGTATTCCTGGGGGTATCCTGCAAGTAGGTTATAGGCCATTTCGTAATACGTGGGTTTGAAGTTTGCATTGTTGTTTCTGTATGCTTCTTCAAAGTCTTTGTCCACTTCTTCTGTTTGCCTGATTACCCAATGGGGTATTCCAAGATGTCGGCCCAATGCAGCAGGAATGCGTATATCTGGAGACTCATCCGTCAATTTCCGGTTCTGAATAGTGTACATTATAAATTCCTTACTGCAGTTGTGCATAAAGTATCCCACCGATATCCGGCTGTCTGACCCCGAAGTGGTCCCAAGCGCCAGTAACGGGTAACGTTTCTGTATTGCATTGGGGGTTTTCGACAATATTTCGTGAAGATTTTGAATCAGGTCTTTATAATTGAGTTCCATGCGCTCAATGGGCCAGAATCTTGATACTTTTTTATTTTTTATATCGTATAGCGTATTGGAAATAAGGCATTTAATGTTTTCGAAATTGGTTGATGTATTGGGAAACCAGGTTGCATCGGGGTTGATGATTTTTTGCACAAATTCTTTCTGTATAAATGCCGATTTTTGTTCTCCCGTTGCCACCGATAACAGCATTTCGGTGGAAGCCAGAGTAACGTCCCCACCGATAAAATGAAAAATCTGCCTCATCCCTGTAGCATCATTGAACATTATTTCATCGTTGATATCAGAATAATATAAAACCCACCTTCCCCCTGCATGATTGGTGTTTTTTATAAAACTGTCTTTACCGGTCGCATTATCAAGATATTTCCCGATTATTTCTTCGTTCGATAATTCCGGATATCGGTAATCAATAATATATCCAAGTAAAACAGCTTTTTTGCCTGCTTTTTCAATAACTGAGTAATTCAGATCGGGGTGAACATATAAAAAATATTTACCGGTCTTAATTATTTCCCAATGCGAAAATTGAGACAGCTCTTTGTTGACAAAAATAAACTGCCTTCTGAATTTTAACCGATCTTTTAATTCTGCATTCATGTATTGCAACAGTATATGAGTTTATTTCCGTGTTTTCAGTTTCGAAATATAATCTCTGGCCATGGCAACCGGAGCAATTTTCATATTTACCAACATACGATATAATAAAAACGTAAACCCTCCGATAATAAAAAGCTTAATAAATATAAGCAACACATAGTTCACCGGCAAATAATGAATAAACGACAATGAGCCGCAAACCAAAACGACCAATATTACGTTTAAGCTATCGAATCTATACTCTGTGCTCCGCATGGCAATGATAATCTGTATCAAGCTCAACACTAAGAACCCCATATTCCTGGCTATTAAAGCCCAGTAGGCATTAAAAAAACTTGTAAAAGCAAAACATAATCCCAAATTAACAGCAAAACCAGCAAAATTACTTATGAAAAGGTATTTAGAATTTTTCTTACCGTGGTACACAAACATTGTATACACCTGGCCAATGAATATTACAAGTAATCCAATTGTTGAAAGTGGAATATATTTCCATGCCTCAAGTAATTCGGGGTTGCTCGACAGAAGACTTAATATTTCGTATCCAAATATAGAAACCCCTATGCAAAAGAAACCTGCACCCCAGAAAATGATATTCAACAATTTTCGGATATAATCGTGGTTATTTTCTTTGAAATTTTCGTAGAACCAAGGGGTAAAAGCAAAATTGAACGACTCCTTAAACATCGAGAAGATGGTCGAAAAAGTTAGCGCAATATAATAAATGCCACTAATTTCAACACCATTCGTCCTGTTCAGATAAATGGAGTCGACACTCGTGAGTAAAAAACCCGCAAGGAAAAATGGAATAAGGGGGATGCTGAACTTAAACACCGGTTTCATGAGGCGAAAATCGAAGCGCAGCACTGTTTTACGGTAATATACCAGAATTGCGTACAGTGCAAAACTAAAGGAGCAAATCAGATTGCTCAGAATTATCCCCAGCGCATCCATTTTAAAAACAACCACAAGGAGCAGGTTCAAGGCAATATTTGAAGCAAAAAACGACATATCGAGCTTGAATACTTTCGCTCCAATGTGCTTTGCCATCAATAAACCTTTATATTGTTCGTACACAATCATAAATGGAACTGTGGCGAGTGCATAGGCCATATAGGGGAAAAATCGAATTTCGTTAAGCACAGGGCTTAACAATCGACTTCCGAAAGGTATTAATAATGCCACAAGTATCAGGTTGAACAGTATGGCAATGAGAAAACTCGAACCCATAAGACGCTTTTCGTAATTTTCCTGTTCAGCATCTTTTTCGTAAAGATATCGGGTAATCCCTTTAGGCAACTGAAGGCATGAAGTACTTATTATTATGGTAACAATCATCTGGGTTATTGCCATAATGCCGTAATCGGCTTTGGTAAGGTACGATGAAAATATTGGGAAGAATATAATGGAGGAGGCTCTTAAAATAATGCTTGAGAAAGAGTAGAAAAACGTATTCTTAAAAACACTTTTTAAATTAGCCATTCTCCGTATTTTTTGCAATTGTAGTCTCTTTTAGGCATATTTCAAAAAAAATTAGTAGTTCAGAATTATTCTGTGATTAATACCTAAATTTGTGGTGCAACAAAAAAAAGCATGAAGCGGGTTTATCATCGGGGTTTTTTAATATTATCAAAGCTCCTTTTATGGGTAGGATATGTGTGTTTACCGTTTATTAAACTAAAAAAAATAAATTCAAGTAATTATGCAGTGTTGCCTTACACTCCTGAAAACTGGCCCGGTGGAAAAGACCGTATGGCAGCATGGAAACCCTATTTTGCAGAAATTTCAGCCGCATATTCAATTTTCTGGGCATGGCAGGAAGATGAAATGCAGATAATTCTGGAATACGGTGGATCTGAGAATGTTGTTCCGGCCTATAAAGTGTACACTAAAATACTTATTCGCAGATTTCGTTTACTATTCTCGTTAAGAAACTATAAATCGGTGTGGGTGCAACGTGCATTTGTTCCATCATTTCCTTTCAGAAATGCCTACTTCGAGAGGCTTGCATCTTTTATTCATCCATACATAGTGTACGACTTTTACGATGCCGATTATATTCATAATAAAAATCTGGTGGATCAGACAGCAAGGCTTGCTTTCAGGGTTTCGGTTGCCAGCAAGCATCTTTACAATTACTTCAGCAATCTGAATCCTGCGACTTTCTTTTTACGATATGCGATAATTGCAGATCACTTCATCGAGAAGCCAACAAACAACGATGCGCAAACTATTCATATCGGCTGGATGGGAAGTCCCGACAATGCAAAACAACTGATTGAGATATCGGCAGCATTATCCAAGCTTGAGGAGGAGTTTGAGCACATTGTTTTCTCGTTTACATGCCGAAAATTGCCAAAACTTCCTTTTGCGCGACTCGAGAGACATTCCTGGGGCGACGAGGGATTTTCGTATAACACATGGTTGGCCGGATTAGACATCGGTATTGTTCCTTATATGCATCCTACCGAAACCGTGAAAGCCAAAATAGCAATGAAAAGTCTGGAATTTATGGGCAATGCAGTTCCCATGGTTGTTTCTCCCTACATGCACTCTGATATGCTTGTTCATGGCAGAGATGTGTATATTGCCTCAACAACAGACGATTGGTACGAAATGCTGAAAGCCTTGATTATTTCAAAGGAAAAAAGGACTGCTATGGGAAAAGCAGCAAAACTTATTTTTGATACTTACCATAGTTTTCGGAACAACTTTGAACAGCTGAAACAAATTTTAGAACCCTAAGTTAGAATACTTGCGCATTAAACCTTACGTTTGCTTACATTATGGCAGATGTATGCCTAGTTTCGGATTTTTTCACAAACAAAAATGTAATAATAATATTCAGCCAACCGCGGCTTCCTGTTAATACTCAATTTTTCGAGCCAGAAAAAACAGGGTAATAGCCAGTTTCGTGTTAACTTCAATTTTTTCCAATAAGCAATACTGAATGAAGGCATCCGAATAATCGGCTTCGACAGCTTTACCGAAAACCCGCTCTCTGTGAGCAAGCGCATCCAAGTGTTCATGCTTCGCTGGACCCCCACTCCACCTAAAATCCTGTCGGTGGGGCTAACGTGTTCGATAAAAACAAGTCTTCCATTTTCAGAAAGTAGCGCTCCGAAGTTTTTTAATCGCAATATCAGGTCTTCCTCTGAAATGTGATACATTACACCCACGGTAAATATTTTATCGACATGCGCCTCCAATTCAATGGGAGCGTACACAAAATCGATCTTACGAAATTCAACATTATTGCAATTATTCCGCCTGCTGGCAATTTCTATCAATTCTTCAGATGGATCCACTCCAATCATTCGCTTACATTTTGACTGCAGCAGGAAACTTAAGCGCCCTATACCGCATCCGAAATCAAGAATTATATCGCTTGGTTGAGGGTTCAAATACCACAACAAATTTCTTTTTGTAAGATAGTCGAGCAATATGTCTGATCTGAGCGATACTTCATCGTTGCTGCCGATAAGAACCGAATGGTCTCCTGCGAGCGTCGATCGTACTTTGTACATCTTGCTGACTTTGTTATAATTTATTTCTTCCATATGTTTCTGATGTTATTAAATCCTGAATATATTTTGTACCTGGTGGCATGTAACACCACTTCATTTTGCCAAGAAGGCTCGATGCTGCAGCCGAATTTAAGTTTAAAATCGGAAACTGTACCCATTTTCATATTATCGGGGTCAGCATCAGCCACCTGGCCAAAACCTGCAGTTTCGAAACCCATGGCTTTATAGCGCATCATCATGTGCCAATGAATCATATGTCCGCTTCCAAGCATATTTCGATGCATTCCACCATGCATGTATTCCACTCTTTTCCCGAATTTAATTACCATGATAGCTGAGAGATACTCTCCTTTGTCCTTAACAAAGCATATTTCTGCTGCATTATATTTCAGTGCCGTGGAATACAAATCGTACAGATAGCGCCTATCGGGAGGTTTAATACTTTGCCCGGCATAGGTTTCGATAAGTAAGCGGTAGAAATCATCAAAATTATCCTCCACAGCAAACTCCAGTCCGTTTTTCTGTGCTTTCAGAATATACCGTCGGTGGGTTTTATAAATTGCATCCCAAAGTGTATCGAGATTATTACTAAGCGAAAGACAGGCAAATGATATTGGTTTCTTTTTGTTGATTGCTGAATCAAAAATGAGGTTATAACCACCGTAAACAGGTTTCGATTTAAAATAATTATAGCCCTCAGTGTTTAAATATTTCAACACTTCTATGGCTAAAAGTCCTAAAACTTCGTCATTATTTTCGATATTGCAATTTATGACGGGTTCACCAAAGGCATGTGCCTGGCGGCTGATAGACTTCAGAAATGGTTTTCCTGATTGATAGGTATATATTTTAATTCCTGCCACGAGCGCTTCGTTTTTGAAGACTTGAAAATAAACAGGTTTATTTTTAAACCCTGCATTTACCTCATCATAATAGGTTGTTTGGAAAAAATTAGAGCATACATTGCAGATAGCGTTCCATTTTTCTGACTGCAACGGAGCCATCTCGGTGATATGAATGGAATTATCTTTCAAATCAGATGTATTCAATGCGTAAAATTAGCAAAATATACACCGCATTACGATAATATCAAACCAAATTGATTAAATTTGCTTTTATTTCGTTGATTTATGAAGAAAGTTTGCACACTTCTTACAAGTTCAATTCTTAAAGACTTCAGTGTTATAAAAACCATTCAGGTATTAAGCCGGTATTGCGAAGTTGATTTATTTTATCTGCGCCCCAGCGACAGCGATAAAGAGCTTTTCAATGACAACACCCGACTATTTGCTCTAAAACAACGGACTGGAAAGAAAGAACTGTTTTTAGGATCATTCGGTTTCATTAAAAAGTGTATGTGTTTCTTTTTAAAGTAAGTCAGATATCAAACTATCATTATGATTGTAATTATTGACTATAATATTGGAAATGTCGGGTCGATTAAAAACATGATTACCCAATTAGGGTTTGCATGTGATATTTCAAGAAATTTTGATGTGATAAATAATGCCACAAAGCTTATTCTACCAGGAGTTGGGTCTTTTGATAATGGGGTAAAAGGCTTAATAAATTGTAACCTAGTAGATATTCTAAACCATAAAGTGCTTGTTAATCAAACTCCCGTACTTGGCATTTGTTTAGGGATGCAATTAATGGCAGAATGCAGTGAGGAGGGCAATGCTAAAGGCTTGGGGTGGATCCCAATTAATGTTAAGAGAATAGATACAGTGGTCAATCAACAAAATACAATACCTGTTATAGGATGGAATTATATTCAAATTGTTAAAAACAACAAATTATTTCAAGACAATTACCAAAGATTTTATTTTGTACACTCTTACTACTTTCCAAGAGAAACACCAGGTGTTATAGCTACTGCCAATATAGGGTTTGATTTTTGTGCAGCATTTCAAATCAATAATATTTTTGGTGTACAATTCCACCCAGAAAAAAGTCATAAATTTGGAAAGGCATTATTAACAAATTTTTGCAATTTATAAAAAGATGCTAAAAAGAGTAATCCCAATATTATTAGTTAAAGATAAAGAATTAGTAAAATCCATTCGTTTTAAAAACCACAATTACATTGGTGATGTTATCAATGCAATAAAAATATATAATGAGTTGGAAGTAGATGAATTATTAATTTTTGATATTACTGCATATAAATTAAAATCTGAACTTGATTATAAATTTCTTCAGAATTTAACTTCTGAATGTTTTGTTCCTTTGACTTATGGTGGTAACATTGATTCTGTGTCAAAAATCGAAAAGCTTTTAAAAATTGGTATTGAAAAAGTTTGTATAAATACTCATAGTCAAGATTTAAATTTCGTTACAGAGGCTGTAAAAAAGTTTGGATCATCGACTATCAGTATTTGCATTGATTATAAGTATATTAATGATGAACCTATCGTTTTTTATGAAAATGGCAGAAAAAATTCAAAACAAAATGCAATTGAAATAATAAGCAAATTGTCCCAAATTGAAGTTGGGGAGATTATTTTACAAAATATTGATAAAGATGGGACTTATTCAGGTTACGATCGAAGCTTGTTGGAGATGTTAAGACCTTTAATTAAAAACCCAATAATAATTGCTGGGGGATGTACGGATATAAAAGACATAAAAACAGTGCTGAATTTGGGGGCTAACGCGTGTGCTGCTGGCAGCCTTTTTGTTTATTATACAAACAGTAAAGGAATATTAATAAATTACTTAGATGATGATGATTTTATAGAAATTAATATTAAGAGATGAAAGAAAAACAAGTTTGTTCAAAATGCGTTTTAGACTCTGAGGATGACCCAAAAATAAAATTTGATAAAGATGGTGTCTGTACCTATTGCCATATTTATGATAAAAACATATTGAAATATTATTTTGGTGCAGATACTGAAAGAACAAAGTTTAATAATCTTATTAATGAAATAAAACAAAATGGACAAGGAAAAAAATACGATGTTTTAATTGGACTAAGTGGAGGCGTTGATAGTACTTACGTGGCTTTTTTATGCTATAAATATAAAATACGAGCCATCGCTGTACACTTGGATAACGGTTGGAATTCCGAATTATCCGTTGTAAATATTAAAAATATTTTAAAAGTTACTGGTTATGATTTATACACCTATGTTATTAATTGGAATGAATTCAAAGATTTACAGAGGTCATACTTCAAAGCAGATGTTGTAGATATTGAGGTTTTAACAGACCATGCAATTAGTTCTATAATGCAAAAAACTGCAATTAAATACAAGATTAAATACATTTTATCTGGTAGCAGTATAACAACTGAGGGTATTCTTCCTGAATCATGGGTTTTTAGTAAGCGAGACCATATAAACATAATATCGATTCAAAGAAAATTCGGCACTAAAAGGATAAAATCATTTCCAATAAATGGCTTTCTAAGAGGAATTGTGAAAAATAAGATTTATAAGATAAAAAATATTGACATTCTTAATTACATAAAATACGATAAAGAAGAAGCCAAACAAATAATTAAAGATGTTTTTAAATGGCGGGACTATGGGGGTAAGCACTATGAATCTGTTTTTACAAGGTTTTATCAGGCATATATCTTGCCTGAGAAGTTTCACATTGACAAGCGCAAATCACATTATTCAACTCTTATTTGCGCCGAGCAATTGAACAGAGAACAAGCACTACAGCTTCTAAATGAACCGTTATACTCTTCAGAATTATTGAAAAATTATGATAAAGAATATGTGTTAAAAAAGTTGGAGTTTGAACCAGGAGAGTTTGATGAATATATCAATCGAAATCGAGTTGAGCATATTAGCTACAATTCGGTAACAAAATATTTGCTCTTTTTAAGTAAAATTAAAAGGAAATTTCTCTTTTGGAAATATATCACATTATAATCTAATTAAATTATGACATAATGAATAATACTATTAGAAAGAAAGTCTGCGTAATTATGCCTTTTAGGTTGCTCAGTGATTCTCGATCAATTAAAACAATAAAAGTTTTAAATCAGTATTGCCTTGTAGATGTTTATTATTTCGATTATGAAGAATCAGATAACGACTTTTTTAATGAAAACACAAAGCTGTTTGGCTTACAAAAACCTAAAGGTTTAAAAAACTTCATTTTTAGGCACACGCTATTTTATAATGAATTTAATTATTTCGCAAAAGAAGTTTTAAAACGAAAAGAGAAATATGATTATGTTTGGGCACACGATTTACCTGTTTTAAGACCAGCTCTTAAACTTAAAAAGATAATCGGTTCAAAAGTCGTATATGATTGTCATGAATTATATATTGAAACATTAAATCAGTTTTTTCCGGAAAACTCTAGAGGAATTAAAAAACTCCTATTAGATCTTTCATTAAAGTTCATGGTTAAATTTGGTTCTATTGCAGAAAGAAGAATGATAAAAAGGGTGGATACCTGCGTAACTGTTGGAAATAAAGTTAAGGATTACATTGAAAGGACATTACCTATTACTGGCGTTTTGGTAATTTATAATTGGCCATATTTGCAAACTACAAATGAAAAGGTAGATTTAAGAAAATTATTAGCACTTAATCAAAATGACAAGATTTTGTTATATCAAGGGGTTATGAATCAAGGTCGAGGGCTTATAGAAATGATACAAGCACAAAAACATACAAATAGTAATATTAAATTCGTTTTAATGGGAGATGGCCCAATGAAATCCGAATTACAAAAATTAGTTATTGATTTAAATTTGCAAGATAAAATAATATTCATCGATAGAGTTAACCCTACAGTTTTATTGCAATATACACGAGGTGCAGATGCCGGTATAGTGTTGCAAGATGTAAATAAAAATATGAGCAAGAAGCTAGGGATAGCCAATAAGTTTTTTGAATATATGCATGCTGGAATTCCTTTTGTTGCTACTGATGCTCCTGAAAACCGCATTGTTTTTGACAAGTTCGAATTATGCACTTTAGTTGACCCAAAACACGATATAAATGAAATAGCTGATGCAATAAATGATTTGTTTGAAAATAATCTTGAAATTTATAAAAGAAATGCATTTGAAGCCTCCAAAGTTTACAATTGGGATAAGCAAGAGGATATTATAAAATCAATTGTTAATTAAAAAATGATTTATTAATTATGGAAATATTTGAAGATAAAAATAGGAATATTAGAATTTGTGCTAAAGTTTTGCAAATCGGTAAAAGTGTTGAATTCGGTAAAAACATAAATATTTCCGTTAAAGAGAAATTTTCGATTGGAGATATGAGCTTTATTGGTTCCAATACCGAAATGAGAGGACGGAATATTCAAATCGGAAAATATTTTTATACTTCAGGGGGTTTGCGTGTTGGAGGTGGCGGACGACAACATCCAGGAGCAAATCTTATTGTAGGCGACAGGTGTACTTTTTGCAACAACCTACTTAATGTTTGTGAGCCAATTGTTATTGGAAATGATGTTGGTCTGTCGGAAGATGTTTCACTTATCACACATGGGTTCTGGTTAAATGTTCTGGATGGATACCCCGCTGCTTTTCAAGGAATTACTCTTCGCGATGGGGTAATTGTTGGTTACAGAACAATTATCATGTTTGGTGTTGAAATTGGCGAAAGAATAGTAATTGGAGCAAATTCAACTGTTACCAGGAGCCTTACAAAGCACGGTGTGTATGTTGGGTCTCCTGCCCGATTTATTAAAGAAATTGTACCTCTTACCCACGATGAAAAACTTAAGAAAACCGAGCATATTATTGCGGAGTACAAGAAAGTGGCCGCATATCACAACATCTATCCGCATATCGAAATCAATTACCCTGTGGTGTCGGTAAATAACAGGTTTTTTGTCAATTTCGAAACCTTGGAATTTAGCGGTGAAGAAGATATGGTTACTGATGACTTCCGCGATTATGTAAGAAAATGGGGGATTAGAATTTTCACC
>JAGOLH010000065.1 GCA_017994175.1 Bacteroidales bacterium
ATAAAAAAATCAGTGTTTCAGCTGTATTCCACCCAATTGGTAGACTATTTCTTTAAGATTTTCTGCCCATTGTTGGTGGGTTTGTGAATCATTAAAATGCGTATAACTGATTGGTTTTCCGAATTTCAAGCGAATGGTGCTGTTAAACTGTCGGAATGTTTCATCCACCAAGTATAACATTTCTAAATTCGTTTTAATCCTTGCAAATGTTCTGAAATTGGAAAGATTGTAGAAAAAATTACTGTTTCTGCCGGCAATATACACTGGTATTATATCCCTCTTGTGCTGAATGGCTTTTGTAATAAATGTCTTTTTCCATTCAGGGTCCTGAATCCTCCCCTTGATACGCCGCGAACACATTCCTGCCGGAAAATATAAAATCTGTCCGTTTCCTGCGAAATAATCTTCAAGCTCTTTTATTGCAAATTTGCTTTGGCCTCCGTGTTTATTGATGGGTATAAATATGCTTGCCATGGGTTTTAGTTCCATCAAAATATCATTCACCGGAAATTTTAATTCTTTGTATTTTTCTGAAACCACTTTGATAAAGGCTATGCTTTCGATACCGCCTATCGGATGGTTCGCAGCAAAGACAAATCTTCCTTTATCAGGTATATTTTCTACTCCCTCAGCATCAATGCCTATGTTGTAGTACGATAATATTATATCCACAAAATCAAGACCCGTTTTTCCGTGTGATTCTTTGAAAAACTCATTCAATTCCTCCTGATGGACAATCTTTTTAAGGTAATTTATCAGAAATTTAGGAAGCTTTTTCCGCAACTTCGGATTTTTGTTGTCGATAACTTTCTCAACGTCAATTTTTAGCACATCTTTTTCCGACATATCCCCATTTGTTAATTTTTGTCAAAAATATAAAAAAATCAAACATCATAATTGTCAGATAATCAATAGAATAGAATTATTGAGTGTAAAAGTTTTCAACAATGTGGGAAAAAGTGGGAGAAAAGAATATGTAAGTGGGAGTATTTATATATCTTAGCAACAAATTAATACCGGAATTATGTTTGTTGGAGAATACAGTTGCAAGCTTGATAATAAGGGAAGGGTATTGTTTCCTGCAGCCCTTAAAAGGCAATTGCCTGCCGATCAGCAGGATCGTTTTGTTCTGAAACGCGATGTGTATGAGGAATGTCTGGTGTTGTATCCAATTTTAGAATGGGAAAAGCAAAATCGGGCGATTCGTAAAAAACTGAATCCGTTTAATCGGGAGCATGCTTTATTCTTACGCGAATTTCATAGAGAAACTGCTGAGATCCTTGTAGATTCCAGCAACCGCCTATTAATTCCAAAACGCTTGCTTGAGTGTTTGGGTGAAAATCAAACAGAGCTTGTTTTTGCGGGTCAGGATGGTAAGATTGAAATTTGGAGCAGTAAGATGTATTATTCCAAGAAAACCGGAGAATCTGATTTTGCGAATCTTGCCGAGCGCATTCTGGGTGGAGACTTTTTTTATCAAAATGAGGATTAGAACAAATGTATCACCAGCCTGTCATGTTGAATGAAAGCATTGCCGGACTGAAAATCAGACCTGAAGGGATTTATGTCGATGCAACTTTCGGTGGGGGTGGGCACAGCCGACGAATATTAGAGGAAATAGGTGAAAATGGAATACTGTATGCCATCGATCAGGATGAGGATGCAGCACAAAATCTGCCTGACGATAAAAGGCTGGTTTTTATTCATGGTAATTTTCGCTATTTGCAGAATTATCTCGATTATTTCGGGATAGATAAAGTGGACGGTATCATTGCGGACCTTGGTGTTTCATCACATCATTTCGATGAAGAGTGCCGTGGTTTTTCGTTTCGGTCTGAATCAAAAATCGACATGAGAATGAATGGTAAGGCAGTGAAAGATGCTGCTTATGTTTTGAATAACTATGGCGAGAAAGAACTCGCAACCATTTTTCGCATTTACGGAGAAATAGATTTTGCTGCAAAACTGGCCAGAGATATTGTTGCAAACAGAGATGCCATGGATATGTCAAGTACTTCAGTTGTTGTTTCGTTGGCCGAAAAGTATATACCGCCTGTACGGAGGAATAAGTTATTGGCTCAGGTGTTTCAGGCTTTACGCATTGAGGTTAACGATGAAGTGAATGCGCTTGCTGATTTTTTGAATACCTGCACCGGGGTGGTTGCCAAAGAAGGCAGACTGGTGGTGATTTCTTATCATTCACTGGAGGACAGATTGGTGAAAAATGTAATCCGCTCTGGTAATATTGAAGGAGTTGAGCAGCATGATCTTTACGGAAAAATAGAAGGACCATGGGAGCCTGTTACCAAAAAACCAATAGCCGCATCAGAAGAAGAGATTAACATGAACAGTAAGTCCCGGGCTGCAAAGCTCCGCATAGCAACTAGAAAATAACCATGGCAAAGACTGCTGAAAATAAAAAGAAGAAAGGTCAGGTGCGTAAAACCTTACAGGGACTTATGAGCGGCTCAATCCTGGCTACGGATTTTGTGCGTAGGCAGTTTCCTTTTCTGGTAATGCTTGCAGTGCTTGCTCTTATTTACATTGCAAACCGCTATCATGCCGAAAGGGTTTTTATCGAAAGTGAGAAACTGAAAAAGGAAATCGTTGAACTACGCTCTGAAAAAATTGCCACCCAGTCGGTTCTGATGCGGAAAAGCAGGCGCGGTGAAGTAATGAGAATGCTTAAGGAGAACGGTTCAGAGTTAAACGAATCGTCGATACCACCAATGAAAATTTTTTATAAATCCGAAAAAAAGAAGAATAAGTGACCCCGAGAACTGAAATATTATGGCGGATTAAAGTGATTTATTTCATCATCCTGTTTTTCGGGCTGTTTATTTTTGTAAAAATATTCCGGCTATATTTTACTATAGATGAAACGGTAATTACTAACGCATCGAAAAGTGTAACCAGGGTAGTTTCCATTCCACCGAATCGCGGTGATATATGCGCATGCGACGGAAGAGTCCTCGCAACCTCAGTGCCCTACTACGAAGTTGGAATTGATCCCAATAGCAATGGAATCGAAAAGGAAGTGTTCGACAAAGAAATCGACAGCCTTTGTATATGCCTGGCAAACTTGCTACCTGTTAAGACAAGGGAACAATACTTTAACGAAATTACCCACAGCCGTGATAATGGCAACCGATATTACCGCATCAACGGTAAGGTAACTTACGATCAGCTAAAAGCTATAAAGACCTTTCCAATACTTCGATACGGTAAGATTGAAGGCGGCCTCATTATAAATGAATATACTGAAAGAGAGCTGCCATTTGGCATGTTGGCAAAGCGCACAATTGGTAAAGTTGATTCCGACAAGAGAAAGGGGGTTGGACTCGAAATGGCATATGAGAATGACTTGAGAGGTGTAGAAGGTAAAACGGTAAAAAGGAAAATTGCCGGAAACCAATGGATGCCTATTCGCGATGCCAATGAGGTGGCTCCTAAAGATGGCTACGACCTTATTACAACCATTGATATTAATATTCAGGATGTTACCGAAACCGCACTGGAACGTAAGTTACGTTATCATAATGCCCACCACGGTTGTGCAATAGTAATGGAAGTTTCAACAGGTAAAATCCGTGCTATGGCAAACCTTACCCGCGATGAAAATGGCAATTACTACGAATCGTTCAATTATGCAATTGGCGAAGCCCGTGACCCGGGATCAACATTTAAACTTGCTTCTATGATTGTTGCGCTCGAAGATGGATGCGTAAGCCCCACCGACACTATTGATACTGAAGACGGGACACATAACTTCCATGGCAAAGAGATGAAAGATTCTCATGAAGGAGGATATGGTAAAATTACCATTCAGGAAGCCTTTGAACTATCATCGAACGTGGGTATCTCGAAAATGATTTACGAAAATTTTTACCACCGCAAAAGCGATTTTGTTGATAAACTATACGAAATGAGATTGAACCAGCCCCTGGGAGTGGAAATCAGCGGTGAGGCTATACCCACTATTCGCCGGCCGGAACAGGGATGGTCAAAGATTTCGTTAACGCAGATGTCGATCGGGTACGAACTGCTGATGACACCCCTGCAGATGCTTACATTTTATAATGCAGTGGCAAATGACGGAAAAATGGTGAAACCACGTTTTGCAGAGTGTTTGACATATCGCGGTCATATTGTTAAAAATTTTCAAACCGAAGTTCTGGTAGAAAAAATTTGCAGCGATAAAACATTGCAAGCAGTGCAGGATATGCTTGCTGGTGTTGTTTTACGGGGAACAGCCAAAAACCTGATTAACGATAATTACAGCATTGCCGGGAAAACAGGAACAGCCCAGACCGATTATGGTAAGCCGGGAGGACCTCTTCAGTACCAGGCTTCATTTGTAGGGTATTTCCCTGCCGAAAACCCGAAGTACTCATGCATTGTGGTAATTAATCAACCTGATATTTCAACGGGCTATTATGCAAATTCTGTTGCGGGCCCTGTATTTAAGGAAATTGCTGATAGAATTCATGCAATGGATACTATTTTTTCAGTGAAGAACGACATGAAATACGACACCATTATACCTATGGCCAAAAGCGGGTATAAGTCAGAGATACAGAAGGTTTACTTTCTCTTGGGTTTCGACAAGAAGCAGTCGGTTGTAACGAAAGGAGAATGGGCAAAGCCATTTGTCGAGAATCGGGCAGTTAAGTATTATCCGCGTAACTATACCAATAAGAATCTAGTACCTGATGTACGTGGAATGGGCTTACGCGATGCAATGATGGTGCTTGAGGAATTCGGACTTAAGGTTGTTGTTGAAGGCAGAGGTAAGGTGATTCAACAGGAACCGCAACCCAATCAGAGCTTTATTAAAGGACAGCAAATTAAAATCATTCTGGGATGAAACGAATAGAGGACCTATGTAAATATGTTGCGGTAAAACAAATTGTTGCCAATGGTGTTGAAAGCTTTGCAAATGTTGTTTTCGATTCACGCATTGTAATGCAGGACGACTTGTTTGTTGCTGTTAAGGGAACTGTTTCCGATGGGCATAGTTTTATTCAGGATGTTTGTGCTAAGGGAGCAGCTGCAATCGTTTGCGAAAAGTTGCCAGAAGATTTAAATAATAATGTATGTTGGATACTGGTAAACGATGCATCACTTGCACTTGCCGAAATAGCAGCATTCTATTACGATTTCCCTTCGGAGAAACTGAAATTGGTCGGCGTTACGGGAACAAACGGAAAAACCACCATTGCCACTACGTTATATAAGCTTACCCTGAAATTGGGTTACAAGGCCGGATTGCTCAGCACGGTAAGAAATATGATTTGCGCTGACGAAGTTCTGGCTACGCATACAACACCTGATGCTTTACAGTTAAATAAACTGCTTAGGGAAATGGTTCGACAGGGTTGCGAATACTGTTTTATGGAAGTGAGCTCACATTCGGTCGTACAGAACAGAATTGCTGCACTGAAGTTTACCGGTGGAATTTTTACAAATATTACCCACGATCATCTCGACTACCATAAAACCTTCGATCAATACATCAAGGCTAAAAAAGCTTTTTTCGACATGCTACCCTCGTCATCATTTGCTATTACCAACAATGATGATAAAAACGGAGAAGTAATGCTGCAGAATACTTCTGCTGCCAGGTCGTCGTATTCATTAGACAGGGTAGCCGACTTTAAGGCAAAAATTATCGAAAGTCATTTCGACGGGATGTTACTTTCTATCGATGGGCATGAAATATGGACACATTTTGTAGGACGTTTCAACGCAAGCAACCTGCTTGCAGTGTATGGAGCAGCAATAAAACTTGGCTTTCAGCGCGAAGAAATCCTGATTGTGCTTAGCACACTCCACGCTGTTGATGGTCGTTTTCAGACAATTAAGTCCTCTTCCGGTATTATTGCCATTGTCGATTATGCCCATACTCCTGATGCTCTTAAGAACGTGCTTACAACCATTCAACAGATACGAAGCAAAGATGAAAGCATTATAACCGTTGTTGGTGCAGGTGGTAACCGCGATAAAACGAAACGGCCCGAAATGGCCAAAGTGGCTTCTCTTTTAAGCGACAGGCTGATACTTACATCCGATAATCCTAGAAACGAAGTTCCCGAACAAATTATCAGCGATATGGAACAAGGTTTAAGCGAGTCGGCAAAGGCCAATACGCTGAAAATTGTGGATAGAAAAGAAGCCATTCGCACTGCATGTATCCTCGCCAAAAAAGGGGATGTCATTCTTGTTGCCGGTAAAGGTCATGAGAATTATCAGGAAATAATGGGTGTAAAACACCCTTTTGATGACAGAGAAATTGTAACTGAAATATTTAAAACGCTAAAATAATGTTGTACTATTTGTTCCATTATCTCGATCAGCTCAACGTTCCGGGTGCCGGCGTAATAGAGTATATCTCATTTAGGGCAGCGATGACGGTAATTACTTCGCTGGTCATTTCGATGTTGTTTGGCAAGAAAATCATACGCAAATTGCAGCGTTTGCAAATAGGTGAGGAAATCCGCGACCTGGGTCTGGAAGGTCAAATGCAGAAAAAGGGAACCCCTACCATGGGTGGAGTCATCATCCTTCTGGCAATTATACTTCCGGTTCTGCTTTGGGCAAAGCTCGACAATACCTATGTGATTTTGATGCTGGCAACTACAATATGGCTTGGAGGAATTGGCTTTATTGATGATTATATAAAGGTTTTCAAAAAGAATAAGAAGGGACTCCCGGGTAAGTTTAAAATTATGGGTCAGGTAATTATTGGTTTGGTTATCGGCCTGACGTTATATTTCAGCGATGATGTAGTTATACGGGTTAAATCGCAGACCCCTGCCACTGCCGACCAGCAAATTATTGGCGATGATATCACTATATCGAATTGCGAAGAAGGCGATGTGCTGTATCATGATATTAAAAGTACCAGAACTTCTATCCCTTTTGTGAAGGATAATGAATTCAATTACGTATGGTTCGTAAATTTTTTAAACGAAAATGTGAAATACAAATTTGCATGGGGCATTTTTGTGGTTATCACGGTGCTTATAATAACCCTGCTTTCCAATGGAGCAAACCTTACCGATGGACTTGATGGCTTGGCTGCAGGCTCAGCTGCCGTTATCGGTGCCACTCTCGGAGTGTTGGCCTATGTTTCGGGGAACCATATTGCTGCCGATTATCTGAATATTATGTATATCCCCAACACAGGGGAGTTGGTTGTTTACATGGCTGCATTTATTGGTGCAACCATTGGCTTCCTGTGGTACAATTCATTCCCGGCACAAGTGTTCATGGGCGACACTGGTAGTCTGGCCATCGGTGGAATTATAGCCGTGTTTGCAATTATTATTAAGAAAGAGTTGCTTCTCCCGATACTTTGCGGTGTATTCATTATGGAAAGTCTTTCGGTGATAATGCAGGTTGCCTATTTTAAATACACAAAACGAAAATATGGCGAAGGAAGAAGAATTTTCCTCATGTCGCCGCTGCATCACCATTACCAGAAAAAGGGGTATCCCGAAGCAAAGATCGTTGCAAGGTTCTGGATTGTGGGGCTGTTGCTGGCTGTAATAACCATAATCACACTTAAACTACGCTAACATTGAAAAAAAAGATTGTAATACTGGGTGCAGGTGAGAGTGGGGTTGGCTCAGCTGTGTTGGCATTGGCCAAAGGATACGATGTTTTTGTTTCCGATATGAGTATGATTGCACCCAAATACAAAATCATGCTGCAGGATTATAACATTGGCTTCGAAGAGGGAAAGCACAGCGAAACCCTCATCTATTCGGCTTCCGAGGTTATCAAGAGCCCAGGGATTCCCGACAAAGCACCGATAATTAAGGAATTGCATGCCAGAAATATCCCGGTAATTTCCGAAATAGAGTTTGCATCGCGTTACACCAGTGCCATAAAAATCTGCATTACGGGCAGCAACGGTAAAACCACAACCACCATGCTCACTTACCACATTCTGAAAAAGGCAGGTTTTAATGTGGGTCTTGCCGGAAATGTGGGACAAAGTTTTGCATTTCAGGTGGCTACGTGTAACTACGACTATTATGTATTGGAGTTGAGTAGTTTTCAACTTGACGGTATGTTTGATTTTAAAGCCGAACTGGCAATTCTGCTCAATATTACACCCGATCACCTCGACCGGTACGAATATAAATTTCAGAACTATGTCGATTCCAAGTTCCGGATTATGCAAAATCAGACGGAAAACGATGTTTTCATTTATTGTTCCGACGATCAGGTTATTATTAATGAACTTGAAAAATACAACACTCCGGCACGGTTATACCCCTTTTCGCTGAACGACACATCGATAACAAACGGCGCATATACCAATAACGAACAAATCAACCTAATGGATAATTCAAAAACCGCAATGACTATGACAATACACGATTTAGCTATTCAAGGCAAACACAATGTTTACAATTCAATGGCTGCATCCATTGCTGCCCATGTACTGGATATAAGAAAAGACATTATTCGCGAAAGCCTTATGGATTTTAAAAATGTTGAACACCGGCTTGAACCGGTAATCAAAGTGCATGGTGTTGAGTTTATCAACGATTCAAAGGCAACTAACGTAAACTCTGCCTGGTATGCACTGGAGTGCATGAAATCACCGGTAGTATGGATTGTAGGAGGTGTTGACAAGGGCAACGACTATTCAGGCTTGGTTGATCTTGTGAAGCAAAAAGTTAAGGCCATTGTTTGCCTGGGTGTGGATAATTCAAAAATTCATGCAGCTTTTAAGGAATATGTGCCACAAATGGTTGATACCAAGTCGATGGAAGAAGCAGTGAATGCAGCATATCATCTGGCTTCCAACGGGGATAGTGTTCTACTGTCGCCGGCTTGTGCCAGTTTCGACTTGTTCAGCAATTACGAAGACAGAGGTTATCAGTTTAAAAAAATTGTCAGGAGCTTGTAATGTTAGAGTTTATAAAAAGAAATATTAAAGGCGACAGGGTTATCTGGACGATACTCATTATATTGTCGTTCTATTCCCTTCTGGCTGTTTACAGTGCCTCCGGAACCCTTGCATATAAGTATTTCGGGGGCAATGCCACTCACTACTTATTGCGGCAGGGTGCATTGTTATTTGTCGGTTTCCTGATAATATTTTTCGTACATCGGATACCCTATCGATATTTTAGCAAGCTTTCGCAATTTGCATACTACCTCGCTGTATTTTTGCTTCTTGTAACCTTGCTTTGGGGAATAAGCCTAAATCAGGCGAGCAGGTGGATAGTTCTGCCCGGAGGAATAACCTTTCAAACAAGCGATTTTGCCAAGGTTGCGCTTGTAATGTATCTGGCACGAATGCTGGCTGTACACGAAGATGATATTGGAACCTTTAAAGGTATGCTAAGGTACCTGATGTTGCCAATTTTAATTATATGCGGTTTAATTTTTCCGGCAGGAATAAGTACAACCCTCTTACTCTTTGGTATTTCGATGCTATTACTCTTTATTGGGCAGGTAAAATTCAAATACATTCTGTCGGTGCTGGGTATTGCTTTGGCCGGATTGGGTCTTTTTGTACTGATAATTCAGGTGAGTCCTATTGAAAGCCGCCTGGGAACAGCGCAAAAACGTATCGAAGACTTTATGAACCCCGAAAGTGAGGGCAATTTTCAGGCAAACCAGTCAAAAATTGCCGTTGCATCGGGAGGATTTCTGGGAAAAGGTCCCGGAAATTCAGTACAACGAAATGTATTACCACACCCGTACTCCGATTTTATTTTTGCAATCATCATCGAAGAATATGGGTTCTTTTTAGGAGGTTTGGTGCTTATTGCCCTCTATATTTTTCTATTCTACAGGGTTGTAATTATAATACGTAAGGTTGACAGAAAGTTCGGAGCATTTCTTGTCGCGGGTTTGGGTTTACTGCTTGTCTTTCAGGCATTGTCGCATATGGCGGTGGCTGTCAATATTTTCCCTGTAACCGGTCAGACATTACCATTCGTAAGTATGGGGGGAACGTCAATATTATTCTTAAGCCTTGCAATGGGGGTAATACTTAGTGTGAGCAGAGAAGTAAACGAACTGGAAGAAGCAAAAAAGAAAGAAATCAACGAGAGCCCCGACCCCCCGGCCGTGACAGAAGATAGTTCTGTGCCGGAAGAAGACACAGAAACACGGGAGGAGACTGTGGCAGCGGGTGTTATAAAAGAACTGAATATTAAATGAGCATTTTACCAAGACAGAAATGAGCCCAAAAAAAGTAATAATTAGCGGAGGAGGAACCGGTGGACATATTTTCCCGGCTATTTCAATTGCCAATGCGCTGAAAGTTATCGAAAGTGATATTGAAATATTATTTGTTGGTGCATTGGGCAGGATGGAAATGGAAAAGGTCCCCAAAGCTGGATACCCGATTGTTGGCTTGCCTGTTATGGGTTTCCCACGCAAGCTTTCGTTGAAAATGCTCAAGTTTTTTACAGGACTATTGAAAAGCACGCAGCAAGCACGGAAAATTGTTGATGAATTTAAACCCAATGCAGTGGTAGGTGTGGGAGGATATGCCAGTGGCCCTCTTCTCAGGGTGGCTTCACGGCGAGGTATTCCCTGCCTCATTCAGGAGCAGAATTCTTATCCTGGAATTACAAACCGGATGCTCGCTAAGAAAGTGCGTTGCATTTGTGTTGCTTATGAAGGTCTTGATAAATATTTTCCTGCTGAAAAATTAATTTTAACCGGAAATCCTGTTCGGCAGGACTTAATTGAACTCGATGATAAAAAGCGTGAAGCTGTTGAATTCTTTGGGCTGGACCCGGAATTACCTGTCGTACTTTCGTTGGGCGGAAGTCTTGGTGCATATACTATCAACGAAGCTATTGGGAATAATATATCTGTATTTGAAAATCAAAAAATTCAGGTATTATGGCAAACAGGGAAATCGTATATCGGTAAAGCTGAAGAAGTTATCCGAACAGGAAAAAGTAATTATATCAAGGCATTTGACTTTATCTACAGAATGGATCTTGCTTTTACTGTGGCCGATATTGTGGTGTCGAGAGCAGGTGCAAGTACTATTTCCGAGTTGTGCGTTATCGGAAAACCTGCGATTTTTGTGCCATCACCGAATGTTTCAGAAGATCACCAGACAAAAAACGCAATGGCTTTGGTAAACAAAGATGCGGCGCTGATGGTAAAAGATATTGAGGCATCCTATGAATTAGCACCTGCGATTTTATCGCTTGTTGGGAACAAAGAACTTCAAAACAAATTGTCGGAGAACATACAAAAAATGGCAATTCTTAACTCAGCCGAAACTATTGCTAAAAAAGTAATTGAAATTGCAGATGAAGGATCAAAGTAATATTGCATATTATTTTATTGGTATCGGAGGCATTGGTATGAGTGCCCTGGCACATTATTTCTCTAAGCAGGGTTATTTTGTGGCCGGCTACGACCGCTCCCGGTCAGAGATTACCGATGCACTCGCGGATGATGGTATATCGATGTGTTTTGACGAGGACCTCGAATCGATACCTGCACAGTGCCATGATAAGTTCTGCTGCAGGGTGGTATTTACACCCGCAGTGCCCCCTTCGCACAAACAACTTGAGTATTTCAGAAGTAATGGTTTCGAAGTACTGAAGCGCTCAGAAATACTTGCCGAAATAGCTGCTCTCAAAACTTGCATTGCAGTTGCAGGAACACATGGAAAAACTTCAATTTCTACCCTGGCTGCCTGGATACTTAATCAGGGAAAACTGAAAGCTGGTGCTTTTCTGGGGGGTATTTCCGGTAACTTTCAATCGAATCTGGTGCTTCATAAAAATTCAGAACTCGTTGTTGTTGAGGCTGATGAATACGATAGGTCATTTTTGAAGCTATTCCCCGACATTGCCCTGATATCGTATATCGATGCTGATCACCTCGACATTTATGGCAATGCTCAGAATATGGAAAACGCGTATAACCAGTTTGCCAATCAGACTAAACACAACGGTACGGTTATTCTGAAGAATGATATCCGTAATAAAGTGGTTCTTACGGGTGGGCAAAAATTGCTGACTTATTCTTTCAGCGACGTGAACTCCGATTTTTACGCAAACAATATAACGATTACTCACAGTCGCTGCCATTTCGATTTGCACACTCCATTCGGAGTAATCAGCGAAATTGTGTTCCCTTATGCCGGGCGGCATCATGTGGAAAATGCGATTGCGTCATCGGCAATTGCACTTTGCGCAGGTGCCGATGCCGGACATGTACGAAACGCTCTCTCATGCTTCAAAGGTGTTAAGCGACGCTTCGAGTATATTATTAATACAGACAAGCTGGTTTTTATCGACGATTATGCGCATCATCCACGCGAAATTGCTGCTACAATCGAAGCGGCCAGATTGCTATTTCCTGAATGGAAGATTACAGGCATTTTTCAACCCCACCTTTACACACGTACACGCGATTTTGCGAACGATTTTGCAGAATCACTATCGAAACTTGATAGGCTGATATTGTTGGACATATACCCTGCAAGGGAATTGCCCATTGAAGGTGTGTCATCAGAAATAATACTCGAAAAAGTTACTATCGCCGATAAAATAACCTGTACCAAAAGCACATTACCGGGTTTGGTTGAAAAATGCATCAAAACAGAGGTTTTTATTACTATGGGAGCCGGTGATATCGACAAAATGGTGCAACCCATAAAAAACATCCTGCTCAATGAAAAATAAGATTATTAAAATATTGAAATGGAGCCTACTGATTGCGTATCTGATTGTGGTTATGAGTTTTGTCGATAAAATGAGAACCAAAGCACTGTGCAGTTCGCTTCGTATAACTGTCAATAGTGAGAGCGAATTTATCGACAGTGCTGATGTTAATAAATTGTTGACTAACAATAAGTTGTTTTATGATAGTATTCCATTAAGTCATATTAACTTTGAGTTGATCGAAAAAACCATAAAAAACCATTCTGCGGTGCGAGATGTACAAGTATATTCATCCTATGAGGGTAAGCTGATTGTTTCGGTGGTTCAGCGTGTTCCAATAGTACGCGTTATCCCTAAATATACCTCTCTCAATAATGGTTTTTATATCGACGATCAGGGAAAAATAATGCCCTTATCGGAAAAATACACTGCTCATGTACCAGTAATTACCGGCGAAATAACACCTCAGTTTATCTCCAGCATCGACAACGACAGTGTGAAGAACCGCAATGTGATTGAAACCTATCATTTTACTTTATACGATTTATATCATTTCGTATCGTATATACATCATAACGAGTTATGGAGCCCCCAATTCGAGCAAATTAATATCAATGCAAATTACGAAGTTGAATTGGTTCCCAGAGTTGGAAATCATATTATAGTTTTGGGCGATTTAACCGATTATGAGTACAAGCTTTTTAAACTTGAAGCAATGTATTATGAAGGATTTAAGCACACCGACTGGAACTCCTACAAAACAATAAACCTCAAATACGCAAATCAAATTGTTTGCACAAAATAAAGCTATGTTTATGGATAATTCAATTATAGCAGCAATCGACATCGGAACAACAAAAATTGTTGCCATTACCGGAAAAAGAAACTCTGAAAATAAGTACGAAATCCTTGGATTTGGGACGGTTCCTTCAAAAGGAATAAAACGGGGTTCGGTGTTAAATATTGAGGAGGCTATCGAAACTATCAGGCTTGCCGTAGAAAAAGCAAGTGAAATTTCAGGAATTAAGCTTAGCGAAGTGTATGTTGGGATAGCCGGACAACACATTCGAAGCATGCCTGCGAGAACTACCGTATCATTTGGGAGCCCCGACCACGAAATAGTCAGCGCAGACATAGAATTTCTTCGAAAAAAAGTAAATGAGGTTTCCGTGGAAACCGGCGAAGAAATTCTGCACGTAATTCCACAGTCATATATTGTCGACAGAGAGGTTGGAATTAAGAACCCTGTGGGCATGTGTGGCCGGCAACTTGAGGGAAATTTTCATGTGGTAATCGGACAAATGGCTGCAATCTCGAATATACGTAAATGTGTAAACCGTCTTGCAATAAAGGTGAATGATCTCATTCTGGAACCTCTTGCTTCGTCATCGGCAGTTTTAACTTGCGATGAAAAAGAAATTGGTGTGGCTATGGTTGATATAGGTGGTGGAACAACCGACCTTGCTATCTACCACGACGGAATGATTGTACACACTGCCGTAATACCATTTGGGGGGAATGCCATAACTTCTGATATCAGACAATATTTTAATATTCTGGAACGGCAGGCTGAAGAGCTTAAAAAGCAATATGGTTCGGCCATATACGAAAAGTCGCAGGAAGAAATTATCATCACAATTCCGGGTTTAAAGGGCCGCCCTCCAAAGGAATTGTCGCTGAGCAAACTTACAATGATTACTAAAGCGCGGGTCGAAGAAATAATACACGCGGTAATGTTTCAGATTGAAACCTCTGGCGTTGCTGACAAATTAGGCGCCGGAATTGTAATTTGCGGAGGCGGTGCTTTGTTGAAAAACATCAGGCAGGCATTCTCCTATATAACTGAATTAGATGTGCGCGTTGGTTACCCGAACGAATATCTGAACAGCGATGTGGTGGAAGAGATTAACCAACCTCAGTTTGCAACTGCTGTTGGTCTTATAATGAAAGGCTACGAGTTGCAGAATACTGTTGTGGCTAAAAAAGAGCCTTTCGATTTAATTAAAGATACTTTTCCCGGAGATAGTCAGCCTGATGAAAAAGAAATGAGGAAACTCAAGGAGAAAGAGCGTAAAGAACGTGAAAAAGCCGAGAAAGAAGAAAAGAAAAAAGCCAAGCTCGATGACGATGACGACGATAAGGAAAAAACAAGTTTCATGGACAAGATAAAAACCACGGTTTCGAAACTTTTTGATGAGGACGATAACAAATTTTAATAATTAAACCTAACAAAATATGCTGGACATTGATTTCGGAATTGAAAAACAGAGCACTTCAATAATTAAAGTGATTGGAGTGGGTGGCGGTGGCAGTAACGCTGTCAATCAAATGTACCGTCTGGGTATATGCGATGTTGACTTCATTATCTGTAACACCGATGCACAAGCTCTTAAAAGCAGCCCTGTAGCTACAAAAATTCAGCTGGGCAAATCGCTGACCGAAGGCTTGGGAGCAGGTAATAATCCGGAGCGGGGCAAACAGGCAGCCATCGAAAGCCTCAAAGATATTGAAGACGCACTCGACAACAATACAAAAATGGTATTTATTACAGCAGGTATGGGAGGTGGCACCGGAACCGGTGCTGCACCAATTATAGCCAAGGCTGCAAAAGAACGGGAAATACTTACCGTGGGCATTGTTTCAGTGCCTTTCAAAGTGGAAGGACCGCTGCGTAAGGATCAGGCAATAAACGGAATTAAGGAGCTTCAGCAATATGTCGATTCGTTGCTGATTATAAATAACGAACGCCTGCAGGAAATATTTAAAGATTGGAAAATGTCGGGAGCATTCAGCAAAGCCGACGAAGTTCTCGCAACTGCTGCTAAAGGTATTGCCGAAATAATCACGGTTCATGGATATATCAACGTTGACTTCGAAGATGTTAGAACCGTAATGAAAAACAGTGGGGTAGCACTTATGGGCTCAGCTGTTGCCGAAGGAGAAAATCGTGCACTCTTAGCCATTAAAGAAGCTTTAAATTCACCACTGTTGAAAGATAATGATATTAAGGGGGCAAAGAACATCCTGCTTAATATTATGAGTGGCAAAGGCGACAATGAAATTTCGATGAGTGAGTTCGGAGCTATTACTACTTATGTAACTCAGGCTGTCGGAACTTCTTCGAATATTATTTGGGGTACAGGTTTCGACGAAACCCTCGATACACAACTCAGAGTTACTGTTATAGCAACAGGGTTTAATTCATTTCCCGATTTTTACAACGGTGAACCGAAGAAAGTGATTCACATTCCTCTGGGAGAAGAAATCCCTGTTCAGACTCAGGCCGGTGACCTTGAGTTTGCTCAGGACGAAATTCTGGAAATTGATGAAAGCGACGACGAATCGGCCAGAACAGTGGAGTTTGTGAT
>JAGOLH010000126.1 GCA_017994175.1 Bacteroidales bacterium
TTCTTCGTCTTTATTAATCATGTTTCCCAACTCCAGATAAAACTCATCGTTCTTCACCAGAATTGTTGCAGTTCCTTCGGGTTTAACCCCATTCTCTTTGATTTCGGACAACCCGGCAAGCTTTTCTACCACCGGAATCATTTGTTTTGTTAATGCATTGCTTTCGTTACGGATAAGCCTGAGTTGTTCACGCTGGGGAATATTTTTGCTTTGTCTGATATTGCGTATGGCTGTCACCAGTTCCCGGGCATAATCAAATTGGTCAACAAGTTGTAGACTAAACTCGGATGTGTTGGGCCACATTTCTATCATAATGCTTTCGCCTTGTTTTCGACTTCCTAATTGCTGCCAGATTTCTTCAGTGATAAAAGGCATAAACGGATGGAGTAGTTTAAGCATATTTTCGAAATGTGCTATGGTAGAATTATAAGTGTCTTTATCAATTCCTTTTCCATAAGCCGGTTTTACCAATTCAAGATACCATGCCGAGAAGTCATCCCAAAACAGTTTGTACACCGTCATCAGAGCTTCGGAAAGACGAAAAGAATCAAATTGTTGATTCAGTTGTTCCAGTTCCTGCGCAAAGCGGTGGGTGAACCATTCTCCGGCTGCCTTTGCGGCATCGGGTTGGGGTTCGTTTTCGTCAACGCTCCACGACTTCACCAATCTGAAGGCATTCCATATTTTATTGGCAAAATTTCTTCCCTGTTCGGGCAAAGGATAGTTTTCCTCGCCGGTTTTTTCGTCTTTCTTTATATCGAAAAGCAAGTCGTTACCGGCAGCAGAGCAAAGCAACATCCCTACCCTTACCCCATCCGCACTGTATTTTTCTATCAGCTCAAGTGGGTCGGGTGAATTTCCCAGCGATTTCGACATCTTTCGTCCGAGGCCATCGCGAACAATACCTGTGAGGTAAACATTTTTAAATGGCTTCTCGTTGCGATATTCATAACCAGCAATAATCATTCGGGCAACCCAGAAAAACAGAATTTCCGGAGCAGTAATCAAATCGTTTGTAGGATAGTAATACCGTATATCTGGGTTATCGGGATAACGTATTCCGTCGAATACCGAAATTGGCCATAGCCAAGAGCTGAACCATGTATCAAGCACATCCTCGTCCTGCCGTAGGTCGCTAAGTTGCAAAGAAGTATTGCCCGATTTCTCCCGGGCAGCTTTCAGGGCTTCGGTTTCGTTAAGAGCCACTATATATTCGTTACCCCCGGGCAGATACCATGCAGGAATACGATGCCCCCACCAAAGCTGGCGACTGATGCACCAATCGCGGACATTTTCCATCCAATGACGGTACAGGTTTTTAAACTTGGGTGGGTACACCCTTATGTCGTCGTTCATCACAGCTTTTAACGCCGGTTGAGCGAGTTTTTCCATACTCAGGAACCACTGTGTCGAAATTTTGGGTTCAATCACCGAACCGGTTCGTTCAGAGCGACCAATCTTATTATTGTAGTCTTCAACTTTATGCAATGCACCAAGCTGTTGAAGGAGATCCTCTGCCATCTTTCGCGCTTCAAAACGATCGTGACCAACAAACAATCCGGCAGCTTCCGATAAAGTTCCATCCGGGTTGAAAATGTCGATGCTTTCGAGCCTGTGCTTACGACCAATCTCGTAGTCGTTCATATCGTGGGCAGGCGTAATTTTCAGACATCCGGTTCCGAATTCCATATCTACATAACTGTCCGAAATCACAGGTACTATTCGATTAACCATAGGGACAATCACGTGTTTTCCATGTAAGTGCTTATAGCGAGGATCAGCAGGGTTCACGCAAACCGCCGTATCTCCCAAAATCGTTTCGGGACGGGTGGTTGCAACCATAATAAAATCGCTGCTGCCCTCAATGGGATAACGAACATAATATAATTTACTTTGCTCATCGGTGTAAATAACTTCTTCGTCCGACACTGCTGTCTGCGCTGAAGGGTCCCAGTTTACCATCCGCACACCTCTGTAAATCAGCCCTTTGTTGTAGAGATCGACAAACACACGCAGTACACTTTCGGAACGAGCCTCATCCATGGTAAAGCAAGTCCTGTCCCAATCGCATGAAGCGCCCAGCTTTTTCAACTGTTCAAGAATAATACCGCCATGTTTTTCTTTCCATTCCCACGCATGTTTCAGGAACTCATCACGACTCAGGTCGTTTTTCGAAAGACCTTCGCTTTTTAGTTTTGCAACCACTTTCGCTTCGGTAGCAATCGAAGCATGGTCGGTACCAGGTATCCATACTGAGTTTTTACCCAATTGTCGCGCACGCCGAACCAATATATCCTGAATGGTATTGTTGAGCATATGACCCATGTGCAGCACTCCGGTAACATTGGGTGGGGGAATCACGTTGACATAAGGTTCGCGCCCATCAGGTTCGGAGTGGAAAAAACCCTGCTCCATCCAATATTGATACCATTTGTCCTCAATCTCGGCCGGGTTGTACTTGCTGGCAATAGTTGTCATATCATCACAAATTTTTAAGAATGCAAAAATAATAAAAACAGGGAATTGAATATGATTATGCAAGAATCAATTATGCTGAAATATGCTCAAACGGTATTATATGAAGTTAATAAGCATATTACTTGAAACGTACTTTATTTCGTATCTAAAAAACAAAATTTCCGGCCAGCTATTCCGCAAATCAATTACGTTTAACATTATTACCAAGCACCTGCTAATTAAAATTATTTACAAAACATATTTTTATACATTCAACATATTTTTAAATTTTTTCAGTAATTATTGTTACATTATAATATTGGGATAATTCGCAATCATCGCGATTAAAAACAAAGAAGTATTAATTAATCATGCTGTTAAGAATTTTATTAAGTACATTTGACCTGACTGTTGAGAGCAATTATGGGTTCTTGAGTTTTTGACAGTCAATTTTTAATAGTAACAGAACCCAAAACATATTAAGCATTTACCTATGAAAAAATTTTTTAGTCTGTTTATTGTTTTCAGTATTATTTGTGTTGCCGTTCATGCTCAGGTCGGTCAGGCAACCACGATATACAACGGGAAACTCCTGTTTGTAAAAACAATTCCCTCCAGTGCTTATACTGTAGTGGGGAAAACTAAGGTATCGAACAGTAATAAAGATGAAGCTGCAGCCGGTATGGATCCGTCTGGCATTAAAGAAGTGCTTGTTGCCGTTGACAAGTCAATAAAAAAAGAAACTAAGGGAAAGCAGGCTGCTTTTGATGGAGTGATTATTCACAGTCCAAATAAGATTGAATTGATTAAATTTAAACAGGGTACTCTGGCTGAAAACACTGCTTGTACTGTGATTTCGAAAGACTATAAGAAAAAATGCGGCAAAAAGGACATTTATTTCCTGAATAAACCAACCGTTGC
>JAGOLH010000066.1:0-10847 GCA_017994175.1 Bacteroidales bacterium
TTTCCATATTCAATTTGTGTTCTTTTTCCATATTTGTCGTATTTAATACTTTCAATATATTCATACGAAGCATTGCTTTTTTCGCCTTCAAGATAAACCAATTTCCCTTCATCGTTGTATTTATAATCACTATTGTCCGATAAAAATATGAAATAAATTTCAATTATTGCTAAGTTATTGAAAATCAACTCAAATATTTTACAAAAGCCTCATGATTAAAAAGTAAGCCCCCTTAAAACAGTGAAAGTTGGTGCAATTTAACTTGCTCTTTTTGCCAATCTTTATCGGGATTTTCTAAAAATCTGAACAAATGGATGTAGTTGAACAGATGAATTTTGCAAAAACTAACCAGATTCGAAAAAGCCCAAGACCTTTTTAGCATTTTTTGCACTACTGTCATAAGAAGGTTTGCAATTAGCACACAGTAAATTTGTATTTTGATGGCATTCTCGTTATCACCCAAGAAGTACTTTAAGGGAAAATTCTGCTTTAACTGTTTAAACAAAAGCTCTATCTGCCAACGAAGCTTATAAATTGCAGCCACTAAATCCGCCCGCATTTCGAATAAGTTAGTCAGGAACTCAAATTCGCGTTTAAGTACCCTATCGTAAAACCTGATTTTCCTGAGCCTTAATTTACTTGTTTTGTCATCTTCTTTAACTGTTAATTCAATGATTTTATCTTCGAGGACGCCTGAATGTATATGATCTTCAATTGTGTTGCAGTGAATGGATTCGTACACCGCATTGTCTTTGATTCTTGTTACAAATCCGGTTTTATGTTCGCAAAACAGTTTGAATGCCCTATAATTGTTATAGCCCTTGTCGAAGACGTAAATGGTGTTATCGTTGAACTTCAATTTACTAAGCAACACATGATCGTTTGTTGCGGCATGTGTAAACCAAATCATTTTGGGAACGGTTTCGTCAACATTTAATACAATATGGGCTTTCATTCCACCCTTACGTTTGCCCGATTTGGGTTTTCGTCCAACACATTTCATAATATCCTTAAACAAGCTGATAGTAGTGCTGTCAAAGATTTCAATTTGTTTGTTTATTACATCTTTAATTCGGCTGTCCGACAAATAATGCCCGTAAGCTTTCATTAGTTTGTTGTATATAATCCCGAAAACATCCGAATCGCGTCGTTTATTGGCATCAGAAAGGGTGCTTTTGCGTGGAATATGATCCAATTTGAAATGTTTGGTTTTGCCCGATAAACCCAGCATTGCCCCCGATACTTCACGCAACGAAGTGCATTTGGCAAATGCACAAAACAGCATACTTATCAAGTGGTCTTTTGTTTTGAACCTCTTTACATAATAGTCTGATTGCGTTTCTTTAGCAGCATCTACAATAATTTTTGAATCAATGAGTGAAATTAGCTGTCCGAAAACGGAGGTTCCAAAAAAATATGTATTTTTATCCATTGTAGAAAAGTTTTTGGCGAAACAAAACTACAAAAAACGAAGAAGCCAGACTTATGCGCTGGCTTCTTTAAAAAGTTTTAATCGGACAACAGTGATAAAAATTAGTAGATTTTAATAATTTCAGATCAATAACGGCAATTTTTTCATTTTAATCTTTTTTAATTTTCGGCTTACGCTCTTACTTGAAACGAATTATTGCGTTTATTATCAAATACTTACACCACGTAAGTAAGTCTTGTTTTTCATGTAAGTAACCTAAATATTTATCGTTTTTCGAGTAACAGCGTAAGTTCGAGTAGGATATAAATTTGATTACTTACTCGCTTATATTACTTGATTATCAATTATTTATTTCATTTCGAGTAAGTACAGTAGGTTATTCTGAATTTTTGTTTGAAATATCAATACAATAGTACCCGTATCGACTAATACCATTATTGTATTTTATAACCCGCTCATAACCAAGAAATTTCATTTCTCTTCCTATCCGTTCAGGGGACATTTTTATCATAGTTTGATTTGACAAAAATTCAAGTACATCGGTTGCAGTAAAGAATTTCCCGTTATCTTCTGTCCCTGGCTTTAAGTGCCGCTGTATCAAATCCCTCTCCGGAGTGCTCACCTGATATTTCTTATTGATGTAATCGTTTTCTGCAATTTCATCTACAGTCAGTTCATATTCAAATTTGCTTTGCGTAAGTAAGTGCCAGGCTTGAGCATAGACCTTATTTATATCAACTTGCTTACTGTAGTTCCAATCAATTTCAGATATATCGAAACACAACCAGCGTACAGATCCGTTTTCGTCGGTGAGGAATTCCCAGCGGTCGGTGCTACCGATAAAACTGGCACGGCGCACATGAACCGAAGCCCGCTTGTCGTAAGTCAAACGTGCTTTTACCTTTTCTTTTGAGAACATACTTTTAAAAGCGTTGATTTCGGCTTTCTCAGCAGTGCTTAGTTCATCGAGATTAATCAAGAAGTTTTCAGTGATGGCTACCAAGCTGTCTTTGTCTGTCCCGATATTTTCAACGATATAGTCCTGCAGCTTCAAAGGACACAGAAAACGGCAAAAAGTGGACTTGCCACTGTTTTGTCGGGTACTCACCAGAACCAATGCCTGTTTGTTGTAGTAGAAGTCATCGGTTGCTGTTTTTACTGCCCTTACAAGCCATTTCTTGAAGTGCCGGTTCAATCGCTCGCGATCAGGTGTTTTCAGGTAATTACACAGTTCCTGAATGTAGTCGCGGCTACCGTCCCATTCCGGCAAGGATTCGAAGTACTCACGAAACGGGTTGTACTCAACAACAAAATCAGACTTCAATAACGAAATTAGATTGTTGAGACTGAGATTTACATTTTCTTTTTGCATGCGAATAAACAGGTTGTTCTCGTTCAATTCGCGGTACTTTTCCTCTTCATGGGCTTTGTACTCAAACTTATTGCTGACCACATTGTAACGTATCACATAGTTTTTCGAAAGGTATTGTTCCGCAATTACAAACCTATTAGAGGTAATGTCCGACTTATTACTTTTGTTCGTTCCCTCCAAATTTGTCTCAATCCGTTTATTCAACGAGCTCACTGTAACTCCATGCTGCTTGGCAATATGGAACAGGGTTTTAATGGTAACGCCGGAATTGTTGTTTTTCAGGCATTTGTTGTACTGCTCGTTGCAGCTTTCGGTGTTGTAATCAGGGTTGTACTTGCTGATGTCGTGAAAATAGGCCCGGCCGCTTTCTCCGAATTCGCTCTCGATGGCGAAGCCAATCTTCACCCAGTCGTCGTAATTGGAGGTGATGTCGAGTCGGTGATTCTCGATTTTCTCTATCAGGTTTTCTATGTCGCTTTTTATGCTCATGTTGTTTTTGATGTTAAATGTTTCAGATTCGGGATTGATAAATAGTTCCGGATCCCACGAAAAAAAGCAAAGACGGGTTACGTCTTTGCCTGAAGGATCGATTACTGTATTGAGCAGTTTCTCGTAGTATTGCTGCACCCTGAGGAATGCTTCGCGGTGTTTTTGCACGCTGTTATCTGTTTTTACCAGTATCTTCAGTCCATTTCCTCCCGGGCTGACAAAGCATGTGTAGGTGTAAGGGCAATTTCTTGCTTTTTCGGTGATCTCGGCCAGGTTCTCCACCTTGTCGATGTCTAGGATGATCAGCCTGGAGTATTCCTGCAGGAACTCGGCCTTGCGTCCTCCTTCGAACCGGCCCGATGGGGTGAATGCCGGCAATTGCTTTTTGCTTTGCGAGTATTCTTTCTGATTACCCTCCTGCAGCAACTGCCTGAGCATTTCGACCTTTTCGCGCAGCTTGCCGGTCCTTATAGCCTCGACAATCACATCAAAGCTCCTATCGCCAACCACATTATTGAAGTTTTCGAATATGCTTAGTGGTGTCATAGGGTAGGAGGTTAGAAGTTAATCACTTTATTGTAATTGCTTGTCAAGAACTTTTCTACATCTACAGCTTTGTAATAGAACTTTTTACCAATCCGCGTATATGGTAGTTTCTTCTCATCACGTAGGGTTTGTAAGGTTCTCTTGCTTATCTTCATTAAGACGGCAACTTCCTGATTGTCCATCCATCTTTCACTTACCGGCGTAAATGCTGATTTATGCAAATCGTTGATTTTTTTTTCAATGTTTTTTATGGCATCCCATATTTGGGCGTATGCTTCCGTTTCAAAAGTTATTACGTTCATGTCAAAAGGTTTTATAAGTTATACAATAGTCCACCGGATCGGCCTAACCGGATACATAATTGATCTTGTTGCAACAAAAACCTTTGCAATTATATACCATCAAAAAAGTCCAAAAGGTCTTTTTTTTAGTCTTTTTTTAAACAATTTTTAAGTGGTTGATATTCAGATGCCCCGAAAAAAAGTCCAAAGAGTCCACACTGATTTTGAAAAAGTCCAGCCCATTTTTGAAAAAGTCCAAACGTTTTTCTGGACTTTTTTTGTACCTTTTTACTTCTCGTTGAAATAAGCTTCAATATCAATTCTCTTGCTTTTCGCGGCTCGTTTATCTTCTCTGTTTTCCCGAAGACAGGTTTCAATAGTAGATTTGCTCAATGGCTCCCCATTTTTGTCAACGAAATTATCTGCAATAAGTTCTATCCATTGTTTTGTGGTTCCTTCGATGAATTGCTTATTATCGGAAGTTTGTTTGTGCATCAAATCATAAACTAGCGTCAACAATACATTTACCTGTCCGATTAACTTCAACTTTTCCTTTTTGTACGATGCTAGAGATTCTTCAACTACCTGAATTGTTTCAACTTCCGGCTTTTTCATCAATTTACTTACGTCAAGTATTTCGATCATTTCCATTCGAAGCTTTTCTTTATTCAATCGCTTCAGATCATAGTAATTACTGAACATGTTTTGCAAGAAGAAACACACATTCAACAGAAATTGGCATTGCATATATGCCATATAAATCTCAAAACTCTTTCCATCATGCTGATATTTTTTCAGTAATTCCTTTGCCTCATAACAGTTTCGTTGCGCCAACTGAATATTCTTATTGGCATAATGAATTATATTTTTATCATCCTCACAAGATTTCAATATGTTTTCCGCTTTTATTTTTAAGCGTTCAAAAGCATCACCCAGCAATGCTTTAAATGCCGAACTTATCTCACATATCGGACTTGGCATTTTTACAGAATCTTTTAGCTCGTAAACTTTTTTAGGGCGAAGTACCATTACTGTACAATCATTTATCAAGTCCTTTTTGTACTCTATAACTGCATCAGCTTTGTACCGATATCCATATTCTGCAAAATTAATCTTGGCTTCGGCGAGCCGTTTATTGACTTCAATACCTGGGATATTGATTTCTATGGAATGAATATCTTGAATACAACTTAAAAAATTATCTTCGTTATCATCCAGTTTGTCTCCAAGAAAGTAATCTTTTCGTAAAATTTCAGTAAAAACCGAAACATCCAATTTGTTGAAAGGCTGCACACTCATAACATACACACTTTTATAACTCTCTGCACTCAATTTCTCAAATTTACGCTCACTTGCTTCGATAACCTATATATGTTAATAAATCATAAACCAATGAATATCAATGATATATAAATCAAAAAAAATTAAGAGCCTGATAATCAGGATGAAAAATTTATTAACACTGTACAAAATTTTCTTAAGTACACTGTAAATTTATTTCTCGAATCTTAGCTTATTCAATTTTCAAATCAAAGAAGAAAAAATAATTTAAAAATTCTCTTGCATCAACTTGCACCGTATTTCCATTATTTTTATATTTGTAAGGTGATTATTAAGTACTGCAATTTGATGTAATTGTGGGTAAAAAATCGTTCTTTTTAAAAGTGTCCAATAGGTGTCCACGCCATTTGGCTAACTTAAAATACTTGCAGCAGAGGGATTACAGAAGGTGTTAACTTCCCCCCCCTCTCCGCAATCATCTGGAAATGACACGTTAGGGTCATTTTTTATTGGTTAGCGATGCAAATTTATTTGCAATCGCTAAAACAATAAAAACCAAACCTGCAAAGCAGGTTTTTTCAGATGGTTGAATCTCCACCCTTACGGGATCACGAGCGCAGCGAGTAATCCTTAAACCCAAAATCAGCAATAGGGAATTTAACAAATATATTTTATTGATTATCAACAAATAAGCTCGTGATTTTTCTAATGCGTAGTATTAGAGAATTTTCACTGTAAAATTCAATGATACCATTTGAGCGCAAGAGTTGTATGATAATCGCGAAAGTGTTTTTAGTTCCTATTGCGTAATTTGGGTTAAACGATATCTATTCAGTGTTATTGAAAGCCATCCCCATCCGAGTCCTCGTTAAGTGACTCAGATGGTTAAAAAAAGGAGCATAAAGTTATTTCATGATGAAATAAAAATTGCTTCCTGGTTCATTCCCTTCGAAAGCCCCAATTTTGGGGAAAGGAGGTACATTTTGAACAGCTTGCATAAGATCATACGCTGTTAAAATAGATTGATTTGATGTTCTTAATATTCTAAGTAATTCAGTGGCAAAAGGCGAATGAACAATACCATCGGAAACGGTTTCCTTTCCGCTTGACGTCATAACCATACGAGTTATATATTTTGAAGAAGCTATATAACTGGCAGTATTGGAGTCTGAATCACCGAACTTGACCCCTTTTGATGCAGCTTCATTTTCTCCTTTTGAGGAGGCAATCGTGTTGAAAAATGTTCCACTGTAACATACATCAAGCACAAGAAATATATGTTTGCATGGCTGTTTCGTAAGCATGTCTCTTAGCCTTGAGTAAGGGAAATAGGTTGTTGTGTAGTCTTCTTTGGAGTCCTTCGAAACAATGAACCCTTCTTTTGTATCGTCATAGAAATAGCCATGACCCGAAAAGAACATAAACATTTGATCATTATCCGAAAAGTTGATCTGACATAGCCTTTTCATATTTTCTTCGATTTGCAACAGCGTTGGATTTCTAATGATCACCGTATCAAAACCGTACTTATCGTGAAGAATTGTTGCTATGGCAGTAGCGTCTTTGATGGGGTTTTTCAGATTTGACCACTTTGACTGATCATCATAGTTGTCAGTTGCAAAGAATATTGCATAATCTTTACGATTCAGGGCAAATTGGTCTCCGGTTTCCTCGTAATTAATGATAACTCTTTCTTTTGGCAATTGATTGATGTTGATGTTAAAAACTTTCAGTTTGTTGTAATCAAACATATACTGGTTTGTATTTGAAGTGATTACAGGAATATCAGAGGCTTTTTCGCCATTCATAATCCTTATTGTGAGTTGGGCTGCTGCCTCCCCTTGAAGGCTACCACTGGTTAACATTCCACCAACAATACCCTTGCCTAGAAAAAAGGTGAAAGGACCATATACAGGAACATTGTTAAACTTTGATGTTTTGTTTGCTATTTCGCTATAGTCAATATAGCGTTCATTTTTATCAAGATGAAAATTTATAAGAAATATTGCAACATTCCCCTTCAATTTTGAAGCACCTTCTTCAATTTCTTCAATAGACAAGTCTTCCCAATACTCAAAATTCACTTTTGCTGTATAGGGTTCTGCAGCTGCTGAAAAGAGTTTTTTATGTAATTTAGAAGTAAGGGTTTTATTGTCATTTACAACTATTATTTTCTTTAAATTGGGATGCAATTCAATCATCAACTCTATGTTTGCGGCATAATCAGAACTTTCGGTAATTCCGGTAATATTTTCCACACCTTCAATCATTGCCGGTGAATAATCATTAATTCCGCAGAATATAATGGGTGCTTTTGGGGCGATGATACTACGATATTCTTTAATGAAATCAAGCGCTGCGTTATCCGAAATGATCACTGCTGATATATTTCTTGATTTATATTTTCTGCTGTAAATTGTGGCAAGATCAAGGAATAATTTATCATCGTATCTTTTTGAATCCATATATTCAAAATGCAACTCATACTGATCCTTTAAAGGTAAAAATACATTTTCTAATGCCTTAGTAACATCATCGGTCCATTCAAGGCCTTGGTGATAGGAGTGAATTATTAATACTTCTTTCTTTTGGGCATGCAAGCTATTTATTGAAATTACAGTAAGTAATACCGTAACAACAAAAATATGTATTTTACCTAGCATAATGCTTATAGTTTATAATTCTGCATAAAAGTAGTTAAAATCAATAGTATAATGAATTTATTTTTTACTTTAATGTGATATGCTTATACTGCATTCGAAAAAGGATTAAACATCAGATATCTATTTGTTATCGCCTGCATAGTAAGTGTCTTTATCATTGGTGAAACTTGCAACAGGCTGTTTGGTGCATGAACTTGCAATAAAAGCAATTCCAATAATAAAAATAATAATTCTTCTCATTACCTGGATAGTATATAGAGGAATACAAATATAAATAATTATCAGGTTTCAAACAAAAGAGGCTGCCTCCTTAGAAACAGCCTCTTTTAGGAAAATAGTTCCGGGTTATCGCACTACAAACTTCTGAACAAATTTCTTTGCATTGTTCTTAGTACTTACAAAATATACACCCGGGCTGAGTTTCGAAACGTCGATACGTGTTGTGCCCGATACCGGTTTTATGTGTAGTACAACCTGACCGAGAACATCGGAAATGGCAAGCTCATCGGCGACAAAACCTGAGTTTTCAACAACAAGATATGTGTCCGTAGGATTGGGATAGATTTTCATTCCGGCAGTTACCACCGGCTCAACCGAAACATTCCATCCTATCACAAACGGGGTTGTTGCAACGCATCCGTTGTCATCGACAACCATTACTGAATAATTGCCGGGGAGAACATTAATCATAGTATTACCCGAAGTACTGTTCGACCAGTAGATTGTGTATGGGGCAGTGCCTCCTTCAATGCTTACTGTGGCAGAACCGTCGGCAACATCAGGTCCGCTGGCATTTGCCACGGTAACCGATAATGACGGAACCGGATATACAGTGATCAGTCCGTTCATTACAAGGGTGTTTTCACCATATTCATTGGTAACGGTAAGGCTTACTGAATACACTCCAGCGCCTGCATAAATGTGCTCAGGGTTCTGCTGGTCGGAACTGCTGCCATCTCCAAACTGCCATAGCCACGATGTGGGGGTGTTTGTGCTCATATCGGTGAACGATACGCTGAGTGGTGCACATCCCAAAGCATTGTCGGTATCAAAAACAGGTACAGGATCATTTTGTCCCGACGACACCGTTACGGTGATACATACTGATGCAGAGCATGCATTGTAATCGTACACGGTTACGCAATATTCACCGGCAGTAAGCCCCGTTATCATTGGTCCTGAACCCGGTCCCGACCATTCATAGTAATAAGGTGGTGTTCCGCCTGAAACTTCGGCAGTTATGGTTCCGTCTCCGGCTCCTTCGCTGCTTTCCTGAGTCATACTTAATGAAACAGTGGGTAAAGCCCAAACGGTGATATAATCATTCATCACTACTTCGTCGCCGCCATCGTCGTTGCCTACGGTTAACGACACAGTATATTGACCCGGATTTGAGTAGGTATGAACAGGATTTTGCAGATCGGAAGTGGCTCCATCGCCAAACTGCCATAGCCATTCATCGGGGTTATTGGTACTCTGATCGGTAAACTGGATGGTTAGGGTTCCACAACCAAAAGCAGTGCCTGAAGTGAACTGTGCAACAGGAGGGTTGGGTTGGTTGGCTGTTGTAACAGTAATACAGCCCGCAGTGCTGCAACCGGCATTGTCGTAAACGGTTACACAATACTGTCCTGCACTTAATCCGGTAAGCGATGCGCCTGATCCTGCAGGGCTCCATGTGTACGAAAATGGAGCGGTTCCACCACCGACAGTTGCTGTGGCTGTACCATCCGATGCACCGGTAGTACTTTCCTGAGTCATCGACAACGACAGGGTAACTGCGGGGTTAATCGAAACAGTGGCACTTCCTTCCGGTCCCCAGCATCCTTCAGCAGAACGCGCCCTGAAATAATAGGTTCCGCTGCCACTTACGGTCTGCGAAGCAGAAGCCGTGGTTGTGCTGGTTCCACCGCTGGTTGTTCCCTGCCAGTAGATGGTTCCGCCGGTTCCGCCGGTAGCGGTAAGGGTGGCATTTGTTCCACAATAATTTCCGCCACCCGAAACGGTAACGGCTGTAGGAACAGCATTAATGGTAACGGTTGCGCTTCCTTCCGGTCCCCAGCATCCTGCCGAGGAGCGTGCTCTGAAGTAATATGTTCCCGATTCGGTAACTGATTGTGCTGTTGTTGGAGTTACTGTACTGGTGCCACCGCTGGTAGTTCCCTGCCAGTAAATCGTTCCACCAGAACCACCGCTTGCGATGAGGTCAACTACGCCACCGCACTGTGTGCCACCTCCACTAACAATCACTGCTGTTGGTACAGGATTAATAGCTACCGTGGCACTTCCTTCCGGTCCCCAGCATCCTGCCGAGGAACGTGCTCTGAAGTAATACGTTCCGCTGGTTGAAACCGTTTGTGAACTCGAAGCTGTAGCAGTACTAGTACCACCGCTGGTGGTTCCCTGCCAGTAGATTGTTCCGCCGGTTCCGCCGGTAGCGGTTAGTGTAGCTGTGCCGCCGCAGAAAGTACCTCCGCCGCTTACGGTAACGGCTGTGGGAACGGCGTTAATCGTAACGGTTGCGCTTCCTTCCGGTCCCCAGCATCCTGCCGAGGAGCGTGCTCTGAAATAATACGTACCGCTGGTTGAAACCGTTTGTGAACTTGAGGCCGTAGCAGTGCTTGTACCACCGCTGGTGGTTCCCTGCCAGTAGATGGTTCCGCCGGTTCCGCCGGTAGCGGTTAGTGTAGCTGTGCCGCCGCAGAAAGTACCTCCGCCGCTTACGGTAACGGCTGTGGGAACGGCGTTAATCGTAACGGTTGCGCTTCCTTCCGGTCCCCAGC
>JAGOLH010000066.1:10947-15608 GCA_017994175.1 Bacteroidales bacterium
ATCCTGCCGAGGAGCGTGCTCTGAAGTAATAGGTACCGCTGGTTGAAACCGTTTGTGAACTTGAGGCCGTAGCAGTGCTTGTACCACTGCTGGTTGTTCCCTGCCAGTAGATGGTTCCGCCGGTTCCGCCGGTAGCAGTTAATGTAGCTGTTCCGCCGCAGAACGTACCTCCGCCGCTAACAGTTACCGCTGTGGGAACGGTGTTAATGCTTGCTGTAACTTCAGCACGGGAACTGATACAAGGCTCTCCGGCTACAACTTCCCAATCGTAGAAGAAATAATAATATCTGTTATCATCTGCGGTATTACTATGAATACTTAAAACATCGGTTATAACATAAGGATAGGGTAAGGTCGGAGCCGTTGTACCACCATTCCGATATAAATCAATGTCACCATCACCTTCCAGCAGATAATTATTTCCCGCTTGAACATTAAAATCAAGAGTAATGCGACTTTCTCCATTAGCAATATTGATTGTCTTTGTTGCAATAATTTCATTATCCGAATTTTTCAGATTAATAACACGGTTTTTAGTTCCCGTGGCGTAAACTTTCACCGATTTTAATAGGAAATCGGTATAGGCATTAAAATATAAACCATGAATGGCGTCGGGATTACCAAAATAATTCCCTGTACCGGAATTATCCGGTTTGCCGCCGTTTTGCGATTCAGGTTCAATTACCGATTGCACATAATACGTTGTGGTTGTCGTAAAATTTTGTGTATAGCTTGTGCCTGTGGTAATCAGGTTGCCATCGGTTGGTGCATCGTACCATTGCAGTGTTCCCGTACCGGCAGCGGATAGCGTGAGCGAGGCAGGGCCGCAATTCGATGCTCCGGTAGTGGTTGGCGATGCGGGCAATGCCACGGTAATGTAATTGGGTTTAATTTCGGTATCGGAGCTGTAGCTGTTTGAAGCAGTCAGGGTTACCGTAAATGTGCCGCTCGTAGTGTACACATGAGTGGGGTTTTCATCTGTGGAAGTATTCCCATCACCGAAATCCCAGAGGTAGGAACTGGCATCAACCGAAGTATTGGTGAAATTTACAACTCCTGTGCAAGTGCTGGTAGCATCAGCAGTAAAACCGGCAACTGGAACGATAGTGAAAGGGGTAACGGTGATATAATTCACTTTGGTTTCGGTGTCGAAACCGTTGTTGTTGTTTGCTGTGAGGCTAACAGTGTAAGTACCTGCTGTAGAGTAGGTGTGTACCGGATTCTGGGTGGTGGCAGTCTGGCTGTCGCCAAAGTTCCACGACCAGCCGGTAGCGTATTGCGACAAATCGGTGAAGGCTACACTCTGCCCTTCCATAATGGTGGTGGGAGTGCCGGAGAAATCAGCCACCGGAGGATTGGTCGAAACAGGCGTAATGGTAGCAATGTGGGCTGCTCTGTCTTGTTTTGTGGCAACAATGTCGATTGGGTTTGCATTGGCAATGGCAGAAAATGACAGGGTAACACTGGTACCGCTACCCGACCACTCTGCATCCCATAAAACCCCATTCTGAGAAATAGCCACATAAGTGTAAGGTTCGGTTGTTACGGTAAGTGAGGTAGAACCAACCGACAAACCACCATAACTGATAGTTAGTGTTTCAGGCTCTGTGTTATATGGCATTAAAGATGGATCTCCAACCAGGTGGTATATTTCCCAATAATATTGTTTAATAGACGATGTACTTGCCGAAACAGCCAGATTTCCCTTATGTACTATCTGCCTGCCTGAATAATACCAGTCGGAATAAGCTTCACCGTGATTGTGCCATAACCCATCGTATGCCCCTAGTCCTGTGTTTGCATAAGTATGGCTTGCCCAGTTGGTTGTGTTTAATGCCAACGAAGTAAGTCCCATTCCCCACCATGCATCCTCGCTCCAGTAAGAGAAATCTGAAGCTCCAATATATCCTACTGCCCCTTCATTCGCAGTGTATAATAGCATTTCGCCGAAAGAATCCGACTGATTAAACATAAACGACTGGCAACAGTTCCCAATCATAAATGGATATTTATTCTGATTGTTGAAACTGGCTATATCGGATCGTGCAATTTTTGGGTCAGCCCAACCATCGTAACTGCAGTGTGCTGTATAGTTCGAAAAACCAACGCCCGTACTGATTTCGGATAGAATTGCAGCTTCGGCACCCGAATTACTTGAAGCCAATACGTTATATGCATGACCTGCATTGTTGTAAAAAAATGCCCATACATTGGTAAACCTGTCAGAAGCTTCGTAATAGTAATTGTTTATACCGTACAGAATTTGTGAATCGCCGTAAATATGTGCGTATGTATCATCCTCACCCGAAATCAACTGGCAATTATTTAAAAAAGTACCACTTGGAATAGTGTACTGTTCATACGGTAATATTTTATTCAGGGCATTTTGCAATTCTGTAGTACTTTCAGCAGATATACGACCGAAATACATATCAGGCAGATAATCTGTCGTGCCATCAAATGTGGTAAAATACACATCGGTGATATGCTGATTGTAGGTAGAACTGGTGAGTTTTGAAGCGAAAGCCGGAATGGAATAGGTACCGCTGTGGTCACCAATGATGAGAAGGTAGAGAGGAGCCGGGTCGGATGAATTGGCTGCATCGTAAAGACCTTCGATATAGGTTTTAATGGTAGTATTGGCTGTGCCGGTAGCAACATAATGTTCAATTACTTCGTAGCCCATTTTTGTTTTCCAAAGAACGAAAGGTTGCAAAGTGGCTTGGAATGCAGTGTTGGCAACAATGATGTATTTGATGGGTGCGTTGAAGTTCGAAAATGCATCTTTTGCCTGAGGTGCCTGAAAATTTATAAGTGCACCATAACTTCCGTCGAATTCATGAGCATAATATCTTGCTTTCATTTCTTCGGTTGTAGCCAAGTCGGCACCGATAAAATTCACTGTAAAGTCAAGATTGTTGTAAACAATGATAGTATTTTCAACGGGGTTGTAACGATAGGGCCTAATTTCGATACGACCCATTCTTACACCTCTCATAACACCAAGAACCTCTGTGCTAATTAACTCCGATGTTTCATAAGCATCGGTGTTGTAATACTCGTTGTCAATAACGAAAAGCTGTTGTTCGATGGGAGTGCTTTTGCTGTATGATGGCTGGGTAGGTGTAATCCTCTCGATGCCATAGTCCGACAGGTTAATTACTTCTTCGTCGTAACTGTTGATAACCACCTGAATTTCGGCTCCGAAGGGAACTTCGATAAGTTTGCTGATAACCGGAAGAGAGGCTCTTCCTACATTTGACGGAGCAACTGTGCCTTCAATTTCCAGCGTGGAAAATGAACCGTTTTCGTTACTGATATTTTCCAGCGAAAGTTCTTTAATATTCACTTCTGCATTGAACGATTCCGCACTTACCGACTTCATATCCAGTTGTGTTACTGCCGAAGAAAGCTGGATGTTCTGTTTTTGAGCAAAAGCTACAGTGCAAAAAAGAGTAGTAATTGCAAACAATAGAAGGTTTTTCATATATCCTGTATTTTAGATTTTAAAATATAACCGAATTGCACATCTGAAGACCAAAATTTAGGGAAACAAGTTGCCTTAAACAGAGGGAAAGATAAGTAAATTTTAGTTTCAAATAATTCTTGTTGTTATTGAATTATAAACTATTAGATGAAAATTAAATTTTATTTTAATAAGTTAACGAAACATTATACTCACCACCCTGAACAACCCAGCAGTCGACATCACAAATTCCGGTAACGAGCTTGGCTTCGAGCCGTCCCCCGTCAATCACATAGATTGAATCGTTACCGTTCTTGTATGCGGCTTTCACCGAATAATACGCATTCATCGGTACTTCAAGTATGAGTGCACTGGTGTCGCAAGGAGCACTGAAAACTATGGGCGATGCATCAACCTCTCCGGAAAATACAGTAATTGGTACTTCAGAATTTTCATCGTTCAGAGTAAATTCAATAATGAGATATCCGGTTTCCAGCGTATCGGTATAGCATTCATAACAATTCACATCATCACCGGTATAGTATATCTGATCTCTGCACGAAAGCAGTGTGGCAGTAGATACGATGATTATCAGGATGAATAGTTTTCTCATTCTTTTATAATATATCTGTTTGCATTCACTGAATCGGGGCTTTTTATGCCGAATGCGCCCCTTATCCCGATGCTTACCCGGTGGGGACTAATGTTTTTGTTTCCAAGATCAAGGTAACTATATCCAATACTCATCCCTGCTTTGGATGAAAACCTGATGTATAGCCCGGCATTTGGACTGAGGCTAAGGAAAGGAATATTCTTTTTATCGGTGGCTTTATAGCTTCCGCCTGTAAAAACTTCATCCACGCCCAGTGTAAGATGAAGTGGAAATTCAGGTCTGTCAGGAATTCTGAAATGCTTTTTTAATCCTACAGCTATTCCCCATCGTTTTTCCCAATATTGATAATACACGCCTTCATCGTGTTGAAGCCAAACTCTGCGGGCTCCGGGGCGTACCCATGCGTTGCCCGAAAGTTGAAATCCATAACGGGTGTCGTAAAGGTCGAGGCCTATGCCCACAAAAACATCATCCAGATTGAAAGGGAACAACAAACTAACTCCAAGCTGTTGAAAGTAGGGTTTAACCATTGGTTTTATGCCCTTACTCCTTACCATTCTTTTAATATCTCGATTTCCTGAA
>JAGOLH010000067.1 GCA_017994175.1 Bacteroidales bacterium
TTTCATAGTATATGTTTTATCTTTTTAGTACAACAATATTGCCACTACTCACCGCAAACTTACACAAATTAGCAGAAATTTACCTTACAACATGGCAGTAAATAAATCGAGTATAGAAATTATTTCTTACGTATTTTCATAATTCGGGCATACAAACTGTTCCAGCCCGAAGTATTTTTTTCGTACTGCAAGGGTTTGTACGAAACAATTTTTTCGATATCATACGTTCTTAATCCGAATTGCGCGAGAACTTCCGCTGCATTCTGGGGAATGGTTTCAATACAATCCTCCTGATACAGTTGGAGCGCATGTTCCCTTGAGATTTCGCCATTACGCACCATATTGCTGAACTGGCAGAGCCGCCTTTCGTAGCCATAGATCCGGTTTCTGATATAATTCGTCAGTGGTTCAGCAATACAATCGAGATGTTTCGAATACTCTCTTGAATCGTCGCGCCAACCCATAGTTTGACTGATAATACAACCTATTTCGCGGTCTGTAACCGGATTCAGATAAAATAAGGGTCGTATTTCTCTGGCAAATGCTCCTGTGGATTTTCTGACCGATAAAACGAAGTTGTTCAGATTCGGGTAAATAAGAAATTTGTTGATTTCGCTGTTGCTGAATTCTTTCGACTTCCTGATAATATATTTGAACCGTGCTACATCCTGAATTGAGTCGGGAACGAAGGAGTCTTCTTCAAGCGGTGAAGTACCGTAGAGCACATAGGGAATGCGGTAATCGCACGCAACCTTGATTATATTGGCTTTTGTGGCAATATCGCAGGTACCGCAGATATCACCTGTATTCAGCAACATATAACCATATATTTTATTCAGCAACTTCTCGTCGGGACGGCACCATACATGATCAACACCTGTGGCCTGAAGCGCAAGGTTGATGTTAGCTCTGGCAATGTCGCTGAATAAACCGTTGTCGAAGGTCATCGTAAGCACCCTGAGCTTATAGACATTAACAGCAAGGTGCAGGATGTATGTACTGTCTTTCCCACCGCTCAGGGGAACCAACACATCGTAAGGGGCCTTTTTTGCTTTGGCATTTTCCAGCAATTCTAGAAGCTTGTTTTCGCCTATAGGTTGAAAAGTTTTTTGTTTTGAGCAGAGAGAACAGGTTCCGTCATGGTCAAAGGTCAAATGCGGGTAATTACTGCTAATGATACAACGGTTGCAAGTTTGCATTGAGAATAAATAGAGATGATGAAATCAATTAATAATTTTTCCTTTTAAAATAGCGGTATCAATCAGGTCTGAGCCATAGGCATACGGAATAAATTCAAGGCTGGGTATAGGCTTGGTAATGATAATGTTGGCCAGTTTGCCGGGACATATACTACCGGCCACATCACTTACACCCATAGCGTAGGCCGAGTTGATGGTTGCAGCGTTCAGTGCTTCCTGCGGCAGCATTTTGTAATTCACACAGGCAAACGACATCATCAGTTTCATATTTCCCGAAGGCGAAGAGCCTGGATTATAATCGGATGCAATGGCAACCGGAAGTCCTGCTTTAATCATTTCGCGAGCCGGTGCAAAAGGCATATTCAGAAAGAATGCTGCCCCCGGTAATATAGTCGGCATAGTGGTGCCTGAAAGCAAAGCAGCGATTTCTTCCTTCCCTGTATATTCGATATGGTCAACCGAAAGTGCGCTATATTTAACACCAACCTGAATGCCTCCCGATTTTGCCAGCTCGTTGGCATGGATTTTCGGCCGCATACCGTATTTAATTCCCGCCATCAGTATTCTTTCGGTCTGTTCAGTAGTAAAAAAGCCCGTATCACAAAAGACATCGATATAGTCAGCGAGTTCTTCAGCCGCTACCACCGGTATCATTTCGTTGATAATCAGGTCGACATATTCATCACGGTTGTTTTTATATTCTGCCGGAAAAGAATGGGCTCCGAGAAAGGTTGACTTCACCACCAAAGGAGTAGTATCTTTAATGCGTTTAATCACACGCAGCATCTTCAGTTCATCATCGGTATTCAATCCGTATCCGCTTTTAATTTCAACGGCACCGGTTCCCTGCGATATTATTTCGAACACACGAACTATGCTTTGTTCATATAATTCGTCTTCGCTAGTTTTGTGAAGCAACGCAGCCGAATTCAGGATGCCTCCTCCCCTTTTAGCTATTTCCTCATAGCTCAATCCCTTTATCTTATCAGAATATTCAATTTCGCGGCTTCCTGCATATACAATATGCGTATGCGAATCGCAAAACGAAGGCATAACTGTTTTCCCTGAAGCATCAATTTCCGTAGTTGAAGCATCGGTTATAATGCTTGTAAACGGATATGCTTCCATCCGGCCAAAATCCTTTATCAGATCATCCTCGAACAGAAGCCATGCATTCTCCAAAACAGGAACATTTGCCATTTCTGCTCCTTTTACTAGCATTGAGCATTTGCGTTCGGCCTGAACAAGGTACCTGATGTTTTTAATAATTGTCTTCATTCATTTCGTCTTTAGTAAATTATTGCATTGCACGTCAATCAGTTCCTGTATGGTAAAAACACAATATTGCCTTTTACCAGTCCCTTTTTATCACCTTCGTTTGCAATAAGTAAATCACCGTTTTCGAAAAAGGCGATACCTTCAGGTTTAAAGTAAATATCAGCGGGCAAAGGATAAAACCGCAGAATTTTTCCATCTTTACAAACCACTAACATTTTATCGATTGAAGAAAGTATGTAAAGCTCCTTAGTAACCGGATGCACCGCAATGGCTGACGGATTAAAACTCACTTTACCTGAATAGATACTACCAAATTGGGATGCAAACAAACGGTTCAGCTCCAGTTGATCAATTACAACTGCAGATTCAATTTCTGATGCTTGACCGGGTAAATACTTGAAAACTAAGCGTTTGGTTTCATCGCCACCCAAAAGATGCTCCTTACTGGCCACATAAAAACAATTTTGTGTTTTATCATAGTACAATCCTTCGAGATTCAGAGAGTTAATAGGCAGAATAGATTGATTTACAGCCGAATTGTTATGATAATAATCAAAACTGAAGAGGGTTCCGTCGCTGCGTAACACAAATACGTTATTCCCTGCAATTGCAATATCTTCAAAATCGCCAACATCGGTAAAACGATGCATTTTGGTAATACTCTCCGAAATTAGGTTAAACTCAAATACAACGCCCAGCTCATCCTGAATACATATCACCGATTCGTTAGTCAATTTAGCGATACCAGAGAGCTCGTTCAATACATCGGGCATTTCGAAAACACTGTCGGTATTGAAAAAATCATAGGGAGAGTTCTTGTATAAAGCTATTTCGGACAGTTTCGAAGAATTCCACTTATCGGATACGGCAATAGATTTCGATTTATAGAATTTACCTGATGTTGTGAAATACACGTTCTGCTCTATACCATCGCGTATAATTTCAACTTTCAGGAACGAAGTGTCGGGTAACTCCACCAATGATATTTCATCGAGAATCCAACCCTGATATTTTTTTTCCAACTTTTTATTGATTTTATCAATGGGGACAACCGAAATATCAGCCGGTGATTCAGTAAATATGATCTGACCATTCTTAATACCAGTTTCATATAACGTGTTCCCGCAGAAATAGTTTACTTCGGTATACTCTTTCGACTCTTCAATTTCAACAATATCGGCATCAGGGCATTTTTCATGTATTAGTGCCATTATACCTTTATCGTTAATTGTGAGCGATTGGCGGCGGTTGTCCTGACTTCTGCAGGAAAACAACGCCAAATACCAACAAGTTAGCAAGAAAAAAGCCAGGTATTTCATCAATTCTAAATCTGTTTTATTCGCAAAAGTGCCAAAATAAATTTCAGAAAGCAAACATAAGCGTTTGAATTTAACATCAAACAAAGTTGAAAAGTCTAAGCCTTTATCAATAAATATTGATTAAATATTTTACTAAATTTGCACAAAACAATGCCTTATGAAAACATTAGTATTTGCTCTGTCGTTACTGATTATTGCTTCGATTGCAACAGCTCAGGAAAACACCAGCCCTGTTTCTGATAAACCGGCGGATGACTCTGTGTTTATCACGCAGCATTTATTGGGATTGAATGTTTTCCCCGCTTTTGGAATACTTGGGGGTGGTATTACGAATAACTCCAAAATTACTTTGCAATATAAAATTCTCACGAAGAAGTTTAACTACCGTTTCAGCCTGAACTACCTTAATTTTTACCGATCGCACAATGCGTTCGACATTGTAGGCATTGTTGCCGACACTACGCTTCCTGCCTCTATTGGAGATGACACCATATTTCAGAGCCTGAAAATAAGAAATTATTTCAATCAGGTAAACACGTATGATTTGCGATTTGGTGCCGAATACGCAATACAGCGCGACGACATCAGATTTTACATCGGTCTGGGTGGCATAATAGGAATCCATAATATTGTGAACAGCTACAACTATTTTTACAAGCCTTGTCCGGAAGAAGGTTATCCTGTTGATAATCTGTATTTTGGATATGAGTACTTAAATGAACTTGATAATCACAGCAGAGCTACAAGTTTTTTAAAAATGGGTGCCGATCTTTCGCTGGGTGTTGATTTCAATCTAGCCGACAACTGCGTTGTTGCATTGCAATATACCCCTGAATTTGCATATTACAGATGGTTGAGTGACAAGAAAACCAACGATACTGATGATGTCTTTCCTAATCGTTTGAACAGTTTCTGGGTTTTCTCCCCCGATTTCATCGATTTGCTGGTGTATATAAGGTTTTAACGTACTTACCACCATACGTGCTTCCTTGCCGGACTAACAATATAGGGTAAAAGGGTGCAAATACGTCATTTGCTAATTTTCGCAGATTTTACTCTTTAATAAAACGCGTCGCAATATTTTTACCGTTAATAGTTGCATTAATAAAATACAATCCTTCAGGATATCCGGTAAGGTCGAAAATAAAGCTGCCCGAAAAATGTGCTTGTTCAATAACCTGACCTAACGAGTTAACAATTTCAGCAACAACAAATTGTAGGTTTCCGGCAGCGGAAACGGTTATTTGGTCGCGTGCAGGGTTCGGATACACACCTATTATCGAACCGGATAATCCATTAAAAACTGAACTGTTTATAATTGAAATTACATTGGATGGGTCGGATGCACAACCATTTACGGTAACGATAACATAGTAGTTACCATCGCCTTCATAATCAAAAAACTGAGAGTTCGCTCCATCGATAGCTCCATCATCGTTATACCACTGATTACCCGTGCCGGAGTTCGATATAAGCGTTGCACCCGATTGGATAATAATAGGTGTAGGTGGTTTCTGATTCACAGTAATTTCGAGAATGACAGCATCGCTGGTGCCGCAATCGTTTACAGCAGCTACCGTAATATTGCCTGAAACAGCCCATATACCATAGCTGATGTAAATTTCGTTTGTCGTACTAGCACCGTATGCTCCGTTAGGCAGCGTCCAAATATACGAGAGTGCATCTGTTTGCGGGTCAACTGAATAATACACATCGCCCTGCCCCTGACATACTACGTTGTTCCCATTAATAATTGCAGGAGTTTCTACAACATTTTTTACTGTTACCATAACCGTATCGGAAACAGCTGCACAAACTCCATTTTGGGCAACAACCACATATTCGGTTGTTTCCATAGGGGTAACAGTAAGCTCGGTAAGCTCGTCTTCTGAACCGGAAATATACCAGGCTGCTGTGCCATTTGTCGATGCAGAAAGAGTAATCGGTTCATACTGACATATTTCCATATCGTCCATTACAACAAGCGTAGTGAGCTCATACACTGTAACCTGAATGTAAGCCGTATCGGAGCATTGGTTATCGTCAATAAAAATATAATGCAGCATTTGAGAACCGGCTTCGGGATTAAAATTATTTTCTTCAATGCCATTTCCCTCATAAAAACCATTTTCCGGAGAACCACCCATTAAGGAGACCATGCCATTATCAATGCAAATCGGGTCAATAGCCGAATGGGTTACCTCAGGAGCAATATTAACAACAATATCATTCTCGTCGGAGTATTCGCAACCATACATGTCGGTATATGTATAAGTAATCGTTTGAGAGCCGCTGGTGGGGTCCAGAAAATTGTTTTCCACTCCTGTTCCTGAATACGTACCCCCTGAAGGCGTGGCAGTGTTTAGCAGAATATTTCCGATATTACTGCATATTGGCTCGAACTCGGGAAATACAATTGGGTTTGCAGGGCAATTTACCTGAAAAATGTAGTCCTCTGATTTTGAGCAATTATAATCGCTTGCAACTGTCACTGTAAAATTGTAAGTACCTGCAAGTGTTGGCAAACCAGAAAGCACACCCGATGTTGACAGCGAAATTCCTGGAGGCAGGTTGCCATCGGTAACTTCGAAACTTGCGGGGCCTAAAGCTCCCGTTTGCGTAATCAGTGCAGAGTAAACAGTACCGGTTGTTCCGTCAGGTACGGAACCTAGGGGGGATAATGTTACCGCTGGGCAAACAAATGGAGTATATATTACCTCATCAATACCAATGTAATCGGAATTTGTACCTGATGGGCCACCGTTGGTGACAAAATATCTGAACGCAAAGCGACCTGACACAGGGGCGCTTAAGCCTGTAATTGTTATTGAATAAAACCCCCACGACAAGTAAGGGTACACACTGGTTACCAGCGTGGGATTAATATCAAGCAACAACGTGGTAAAATCGCCAACTGCTGCAGAACCTGTTCCTACATTGGTGCTGGCACCATTCGTACTCATTCTTACCTGAAGCCGGTCGGGATAAGTGTTATCATCAGTAGTACGGGTATAAAAGCTCAAGACATCGCCATTACTAATGGTTACTGAGGGTGTAACCAGCCAGTTGCTAATGGTATTGGCACCCGTTGTGTTGTTGAAATTGGTACCTATATAAGCGGTTGCCGCCCCCGATTGTGCCGAAAACACATCAGAGTTACCCTGGAACCAATTGGTTGAACCCAGTGGCACACTGTTGTTCTGCATGAACCAGCCAGAGCCTGTAAGTGTTGTTATGTCGTTAAATCCCTCTGTAAACGCCTGTGCACGAAGCGACATGGGCTCATACAACATTGCCGCAATTAGCAAAACAAAGAAAAATTTGTTGAAATGTCTCATAATTGTATTGGGTTTAGTATTTATGCAAATATAATCATAAAATTGGTTATTTTTATCAACCAATTTAACCCCTAATTTTTTAAAACTCTACTTCCATACTCCAGAAATACCCGTTCCACACTTTGGGCATTTCCCGATAAAACTTGGTGCAATTTGAATGTTGTAAGCTTTTCGGTCAATTATCTCAAAACCGCATTTGGGGCAAGAGGTAAATTCAGCCTGATTTTGTACATTACCCATATACACATATTTTATCCCCGCTTTACGAGCAATATCACAGGCTTGCTCTATAGTTTCAACCGGAGTGGGCGGTACATCCTTCATTTTATAGGCAGGAAAAAAACGGCTGAAATGGAGCGGCGTCTCAGCAAACCCATTTTCAACCAGCCATTTACACATTTGCTCTATTTCAACCATATTATCGGACCAACCGGGAATAATGAGGTTTGTGATTTCGAGCCAAACCCCAGATTGCCTGAGTACTTTGAGTGTATTCAATACCGGCTCCAGATGGGCAGAGCACATCTTTTGATACACAGAATCGTTAAAACATTTGAGATCGATGTTTGCTGCATCAATATACGGAATAAGTTTCCGAAGGGCTTCTTCAGAAATATACCCATTTGAAACTATAATATTTTTAAGGCCTTTTTCACGTGCCAGCTTTGCTGTTTCAAGCATAAATTCGTAGAACACAGTTGGTTCGTTGTACGTATAGCTTATGGAGGCTGATTTACGTTTCAATGCATTTTCGACCACCTGTTCAGGAGTGGCTTCAATATAATCGACCTCTTCGGGTGATACCTGCGAAATATGATGATTCTGGCAGTTTTTGCAATGCAAATTACACCCTCCCGTGCCAATGGAGTATGTCATCGACTGGGGCAAAAAATGGTATAATGGTTTCTTTTCTATCGGATCGTTATGAACTGCCGCAAGTTTTCCGTAAGTAAGTGCTTTCATCGAGTTATTTTCAGCCCTTCGGGCATTGCATAGTCCCGTCTGACCATTGCTCAGCTCACAGTAATTCGGACAAAGGGTGCATTTAACCTTACCATTTTCGAGCACTTCGTAAAACAAGGTATGATTATCGCTGGTATGCTCTTTGCTAAACATCGATTCATTGAATACCAGCGCTTCGTAAATGTACAATTCAGCTTGCTTCCAGCCATTCCAACCAATTCCGGCTTTATCGCGTGAACAGTGACCCAGAAACTCCTCCAGAGTCCAACCGGTTTGCGTTGCTACCTGAGGCAGAAATGTTCCTGAATACATTCCACTCCTGATGTATACACCATGCTTTCCGAGAACAATTTCGCTGGTGTCTGTTATTTTACGCATAGGTGTAAGCACCGATATCTCAATTTCAAGTGAGTCAAGCTCCGAAGCAGTTACCGGTGAAAACCTCGAATCGTTCAGGCACGAAGCCACTGCCATTTCACCAATAAGTTTATACAAGGGCTCGTTTGCAGTGAAACGACCCAGGCAGCCACGAAGTTCTCCATTTTTATGCAGGCTCACAAAAACACCACATTCCGATTGCAATGCATCAGTAATCAGTAAGCTATCAACATTATATGATTTACCGAATGCCAGCTTGTTATAGGCAGTGTTGCGAGCAATTTGAAGTAAGGTTTTCTTCTCACTGTCGCTGAGTGAAAAAGTCTTATTTTCATCGGATACGGCAATGGCATTGTAACCCACTACTCTACCCGGCTCACCAAATTTCGAATCGCCCGAATTGGTATAGCTTATTTTATTGTAAGTCAACTGCTTACCATCTGCCATATAAAGCAAAGTTAGCACCGACGACCAGCCACACAGGTCAGTTACCAGGTTTCTTATTCCGGATTTTTTGTGTTTCGAGAGAGTATTGAGAAATACTGAAGGCTTCCCTGAGCAAATGGCATCGGCGGTTTCAGCATCGGTTTTTACAGCATCTTCATAGCCTGGATAATGCGAGAAATCGCTCGAAAACACAAAAAGGTTTTCCGGAGTAAAATACGGCTGCAACGCACGGGCAATTAGCTGAATCTCTGAAGTGTCGTTACTTCCGATCACGATTGGTACAAGTAGAAATGGACTTTTCAATTTGTACTGCAAAAACGGAAGCTGAACTTCGAGGCTGTGTTCTTTGCTGTGAGCACCCTGCACGAACTTAAACAAAATATTTTCCTGGATGAGCTTGCTGCATAATGCGGTATCTACCTCTATTTCTCCAAGTGGCGTTTCGTAGTTACCCACGTTGTACACCGAAGCACCGTTAAAATACATCTGGTGGCTGGAGCAAATTACAAAAACACGCGAATAGCTTATGTTTTCATCAATCTGATTAAATGCATCTGCTGCAGTTTGCCCACTGAAAACATAACCGGCATGTGGCGAAATAATTGCGCGGACGGCGATGCATGATCGGGGTTTTGCATTGTTAAAAAATGCTTTCATATCCGATAAAAGCGTTTCAGGGTCATCGGAATAAAATGTTCCGGCCACAGCAGGTTTTCGATTTTGTTTCATAAACAATTCGGTATTTTGAGAAAACGAATTCAAGGATGTTGCACAAAGCATAATGATTAGCCACGACGACAAAATAATCACCAAACGAACTCCTTTCTTCATTGGGCACAAAATTTGAATATGATTACTCAATTTATAAAATTAATGCATTCCGTCGTAAAATGGAAATATTTCTTTCATTTACTAATAAATTGTTAAACCGCTCATTTTTGGAGAGGATTTCTTTACATTTGTTCAAAACATAAAAAGCCACAGGATGAAACGTTTTCTCTTTTTTCTAATACTTCTTATTGCTTTCTCTCTATCGTTGAAATCACAAGTATTTGACGAACAATTGCATAAGTTTGGAAGGGTAATAAACCTGATTAATACCATGTACGTCGACAGTGTGGAAAGCTCAAAAATTGTTGAAACAGCAATTATCGAAATGTTGAAAGAGCTTGACCCCCATTCGGTTTACATTAGCAAAGAAGAAGTTGCAAGGATGAATGAGCCCCTTGAGGGCAGTTTCGAAGGGATTGGTATTCAGTTTCGCATCGATAAGGACACATTGATAGTTTCGGGTGTCATCACCGGTGGGCCTTCCGAAAAAGTAGGATTGGAAGCAGGCGACCGTATCATTCAGGTTGAAGGAAACACTATAGCAGGCATTGGCCTGCAAAACGATAGTGTTATTAAACTTTTGAGAGGTGACAAAGGAACGGTTGTGAACATTGTCGTTAAACGACCCGGAACTCTCAAGCTTCTTGATTTCAGTATAACCCGCGATAAAATTCCTTTATACAGTGTAGATGCAGGATATGTATCGAAAGAAGGCATAGGTTATATAAAGCTGAATAAATTTGCAAAGACCACAATGGACGAATTGAATGAGGTTTTTAACCTTTTTCAGAAAGCCAAAGTTAAAGGTATAATACTTGACCTGAGCGACAACACAGGAGGTTATCTTGACCAATCGATAACACTGGTTGATGAATTCCTTAAAGAAAACCAAATGATTGTTTATACTGAAGGATTACATAGTCCGAAACAGGAATATAAATCCACGTCAAAAGGCCGTTTCGATAAATGCAAATTGGTAGTAATTGTTGATGAAGGCTCTGCTTCGGCAAGCGAAATCACCTCGGGAGCAATTCAAGATTGGGACAGGGGCATAATCATTGGTAGGCGCACTTTCGGCAAAGGTTTGGTTCAACGCCCGTATTCCCTCCCCGACGGCTCAATGATACGGCTTACCGTTGCCCGTTATTATACACCATCCGGCAGACTTATTCAGAAGCCTTACACTGATGATCTCGATGAATATTCATCTGATATTGTCAACCGATACAAACACGGGGAATTATCGAATCAGGACAGTATTGTTTTTGCAGATTCGTTGAGATACGAAACCCTTATCAATAAACGCAGTGTGTATGGAGGCGGCGGAATAATGCCTGATTTTTTCATTCCATTAGACACTACCATGTATGGAGAATTCCACTACGCTCTTCTTCGTAAAGGGCTGTTGTTCCGATTCATTAACTCTTATATTGACCAACACCGCAGTCAGCTGAAATCGGATTATCCCGACATAGAAACTTTCGAGAGTAAGTTTCATGTTGATAAAAACGTATTGCAGGAACTGTATAAATTTGCCTCTGACAACAAAATCAGCATCGACAGTTTTCCGGCAGCTACCGAAGTTCAGCAATACCGGCTTCAGGTGCATTTAAAATCGCTGATTGCGGGTGAGCTTTGGAAAACAAACGAATTCTACAGGATCTTCAATGAAATAAATCCAAACTTCGTTGAAGCCCGTAACATTTTGCTTTCCGATGATCGGTACAACACGTTGCTGAAGAACAAATAACGCGATGTCAGAAACCTTGGAATGGATCAGGCTGCACTGGGTAGAGCTTGCAGGTGCATGCCTTGGTTTATGGTCAATTTACCTGCAGATACTGCGAAAACCCCTGTATTGGCCTGTTAGCATCGTCATGGTTATATTATATATTTTCGTGTATTTTCATGCCCGGATCTATGCTGACATGTCGTTTCAGTTTTACTACCTTGCAATAAGTATTTATGGCTGGTATTACTGGATAACACACAAACGGGCCGAAAAAGAAACTGTAGAGAGTGACATAAGCCGCATTACAAGACTCACGTTTTGGAGTATCGTTATTTTTTGTACTGTTGTTTTTGTAGCCCTGGGTCTTGTTCTATCGGAATTCACCGACTCAGACGTGCCATGGTGCGATGCATTAACCACATCGTTGAGTTTTGCAGCAACCTGGCTTCTCGCTCGAAAAGTACTCGAAAACTGGCTTTTTTGGATTGTGGTCGACTCTGTTTCGGTTGCAATATACATATACAAAGGATTATATCCAACGGCGTTTTTATTCACAGTACTGACAGCATTGGCTTTTGTAGGTTATTTTAAATGGAAAAAGGAAATTCATTGAAACGAATTGTTCTCACCGGACCCGAGTCAACAGGCAAATCTCAGTTATGCCTTAAGTTGGCACAGCATTTTGATTGCCCGATGATCCCCGAGCTCGCACGCGACTACCTCTTGCTTCATGGTGCAAATTACACCGAGAGCGATGTACTGAAAATTGCCGAAATGCAGATCGAAGCTGAAGAACAAGTGTCTTCTTCAAAACACGATTTTCTTTTTATCGACACCGATCTTATCATTACAAAAGTTTGGCTGCAGCATTGCTATAAGCGGGTTCCCGACTGGATAAACCAGTGCATTGACAACACACCAAGACATCTTCATTTATTGTGCTACTACGATCTGCCTTGGATACAGGACCCTTTGAGGGAGAATCCCTCGATACGCAAAGAATTGTTCGAAGCATACCTTAACGAGATACGCTTTTTCGGATTTCGCTACAGCATTATAAAAGGGAACGGAGATACCCGGTTCAATAATGCACTGAAGGCAATAAGCCTGCTTTAATAAACAAGCGCGACTTCGTCGCTGAGGTGAAATTTCACGATACCTTCGAGGGGATCCTGAATAAATTGTCCGACAAGTATTTTATTATCAGCGGCAACAGTCCGGATTTCCTTTTCGAAATGATATCCTATCGAGCCTACAAAACCTACCGGTAAATCGCAGCATTCAGGAATCATGCGAACAATGTTGTCGAAGAAATCCTGAAAAGCATCTTTCAGCATTACTGCCAACTGTGCTTGTTCACGATATTTATGTATAAACGGCACGAACGAAGCCAGATACACACTTGGAGTAGAGCCCCTGTACAACGAATTCATTACGTTATTGTAATCCATATCAAGCTCGTTGCGAATTGTGCGCATAAAGTCGTGATCGAATCTGCTTTTGTAGTAAGTATCCAGAAATTTCTTACCCAGATACGCTCCGCTGCCTTCATCACCAAGCAAATATCCAAGCGACATAACTTTCCTGAATATATTATCACCATTGTAGGCGCAGGCGTTGGCACCCGTTCCTAAAATTATTGCAATTCCCCTCTCCTTTTGCCATACTGCGCGCGCAGCCCCAAGAATATCGGTGTAAACGTCCACAATAGCAACAGTAAAAGTGTTTTCCAGCGAATCGACCATCATCTGACGCCTCTCGCTGTTTCCACAACCGGCTCCGTAAAAAAACACATGCTGCACTTCGAGGGGGTCGACATCGGCAGGAATTACGGAATTCACTGCAGCCGACACATCGCCGGTTGTAACGAAATAAGGGTTCAACCCCATGGTTTTTTTGTGGGCAACCACATCACCATTGCCTCTCACAAGCATCCATTCTGTTTTGGTAGAACCACTGTCGGCAAATAAAAACATATAATTCGGTTTAATGCTTAAAATTATAAGTTTCTGCGTAATTTTACAATTAAAATTTTGGAATATTTAGTGCATCATTGTTAATTTGATTATTTAAACCAGAAAAAGCCCATTATGAAAGCCATGATTTTAGCAGCAGGACTGGGAACGCGACTCAAGCCACTTACCGATAACAAACCCAAAGCGCTTGTCGAAATCAATGGTGTGCCTATGCTGGGCCTGCTTATCGAAAAGCTGAAAAGATATGGTTGCGATAATATTGTGGTAAACATACATCACTTTGGACAACAAATTATCGATTATCTTTCCCAAAACAACAATTTTAATATCAGCATTGCTGTCTCCGACGAAAGATTCATGCTTCTCGACACCGGTGGAGGTATAAAACATGCAAGAAAACTGTTGCCTGAATCGGAAGCATTTATTGTTCACAATGTCGATATTTACTCTGATATCGATATTGCTGCAATGTATCGCTATCATCTGAGCAGTGGTAATTTAGTAACTCTGGCTGTAAAACAGCGCGAAAGCAGCAATTATCTTTATTTCGACAGCAACAATTTGCTTTGTGGTTGGAAAAGCTATAAAACTGGCAGAGAAATTATTTCCAGACCCATTGAGCAATACAAGGAATTGGCTTTTAGCGGAATACACATTATTAATCCATCCATATTCGATATGATTACTGAAGAAGGCTGCTTCGGGATTGTGCCGGTATATCTGCGGTTGGCTGCAACGCATTCTATTGGTGCTTATCTGCATCAGGGCGACACCATAATCGACCTCGGAAAAACCGAATCGCTGCTTGAAGTTGAAAGAGCTATACTGCAAAAAAACGATGATTTACAGTAAAATCTCTGTAAATCATCTAAAACCTGTTCAGTACGAGTTAATTTGCCACCAAATTCTGCTACTTGCCTTCGAGAAATTCGTTCAGCTCCTCAATTGTTGATTCAAACTGAAAAGCATCGTTCACCTTGTAATAGTTATTTTTATCGTAGGCAAAATCGTAGGCATACTTTGCAAACTCAAGGCGTGTCGATTCATAATCGAATATCTCCATCACCTTTTTTATCTGATCGCAAGTCATACAATTCGATTTGGCAATTTGTTTTGCAAGGGTCAGTTGACTATCGCTAAAGCTTTTTTCTTCGATACTTTTGCTGGCACTTAAAAAATCGGCATCGCTCATCGCATATCTGCACCCGCCATCATTATATTGCTGCGGGGGCAAGGGGTCGTAACCGTGTTGATGTTCTCCATGTTGATTTCCATGGTGATCATGTGGTCTTTCGGCCGGTTGATCCGGTGTTTCGTAATGCTGCTGATCGGTTTCGGTGATGGTAACCGATTCGTTGTAGGTTGTCGAAGTAGTGGTAGTTACCGTGGTAGTTGAGGTAGCAGGGGCATCGGGCACATTGATATTAACATTCAGTTGTACGTTTTCTCCGTCGGGATCAGTTACCTGCATCGAAACTCCGTTGGAATTTACATTCAGTGTTGCACCAACGGTTTGGGTATTTCCGCCCGATGTAGTGGTTTGTGTGTTTATATCGGTGGTAGTCACCTGAGTTACCGTCTGGGTTGTAGGTGGAGTAGTTTCAGGCGTTTCGTAAACAACTTCTTTTACGCTGGTTTGAGTTTCGCTGGCGGGCAGTGCTGTATAGGGAGCTTCGCTGATAAGCCGCAACACGTATTCTCCTTTTTTATTCTTCACAATCGACACCGTCATTTCTTTGTTGGGCTCCAGAAATGTAATTGATTTATTCAATTCTGGAAGACTTTTATTGTTGAATGCTATTTTCACACGATACGAATCGGAATTCAGGTCTTTCGACTTCACATTCACTTCAGGCATCTGGTTCTGCTGTTCTCCATTCATGAAGAGCAGGAATTTTTCTCCGTCATCGGAAAACACAACAAGCCGGTTCTGAGCATTTGTAACATAAGCCACTGCAACAACGAGCAGTAATAAGAGACATTTTTTCAT
>JAGOLH010000068.1 GCA_017994175.1 Bacteroidales bacterium
ATACGCGAAGCGTTACAGGAAAAATGGCATGATAAAAAGCGGATGTACATTGCTGTTGTTGAAGGAGAGGTTATCAAGGAAAAAGGAAGCATTACGTCGTGGCTTACCGAGACGAAAGAACTGAAAATGATTTCATCGCAGGTTCGCGGTCATGGCAAGGAAGCAGTTACCCGATTCGAGGTACTGCAGCAAAACGAATTGTATAGTTTGCTGCAGATAGAAATTCTTACCGGTCGGAAAAATCAGATCAGGGTGCATATGCAGGATTTGGGACACCCGGTGGCAGGTGATGAAAAATACGGTGCAGTTAACAACCCGCTGAAACGCTTGTGTCTTCATGCCCAATTGCTGGAATTCGATCATCCCGTTAGCGGGGAACGAATGAAGTTTGAATCGGAAGCTCCTGCCGGGTTCGATAAGCTTACCAGACCAAAGCAACAGTAATACAACGAATTCACGAAAATACTTTGTTATTAAAACCTGAAGGAATCAGTCATTACCTTTAGTCTATTGGCAATGATGCCTGTTAGAACAGTATACCATCTGCAATCGCAGATCAAAGATGGGATGGACCAAAACTTAGCGGCAATAGACTTCCCGCATCGGAATAAATATATGATTTTTCTGAGCCATGCAGAAGTAGCGTAAAACTCCCTCTATTACGCTCTATTGTTTCGGATATTACCTGGCGGCATGCTCCGCATGGAGGTACAGGCTCCTGCAGTATATTGTTATTTCTGTCGAGTGCAAGTATTGCCAGTGTTTTTATTTTAACTTCCGGGAAAAGTGCTTTGCAATAATAGAGTGCGGTGCGTTCTGCACACATACCGGATGGATACGCGGCATTTTCCTGATTGCCGGCAGCCATAATTTCGCCATTTTCGAGCAGCACCGCTGCACCAACCCTAAAATTCGAATATGGGGCATAGGCATTTTCAGCCGCACCCATTGCTTTTTGTATTAAAGCAATATTTTCTGCATCAAGTTCGGCAGTAGTACACTCAAGGTAATCGATGGTAATGTTTTTTTGCTTCATTTCGATAAACACTTCTACAAAGTTAATACAATAACTTGAATTTCGGCATATCCGACATAAAAAGCTGTCTGTAACCTATTTCAGGTAAACACATCCGTTGCACCGGCAGCAATGTGAAAAAGAATTATCTTAACTGTTCCTGTGCATTTTTGAAATCGAAGTTTCAGGAATAAATATTAGTTTTGCCAAAAACAGTAGTGTTATGTTCGAAGCACTGAAAGCAATGGATCCTGCCAGACTAAATTTCAACTCGGGAGGACTGCTTATTTTGAATATCACCATTGCCATTATAATGTTTGGTGTTGCACTTGAAATTAAACCGGCAAGTTTTAAGGAACTTTTCAGAAAACCCCGACCGGTGATTGCCGGGGTAATTTCTCAGATAATTTTTTTACCGATCATTACATTTCTTCTGATTCTTGCTTTCGGGGGAAACCTTACCGTTGGAGTTGCTATGGGTATGATACTCGTCGCTTCATGCCCCGGGGGCAATGTTTCGAATTTTCTGTCAACTTTTTCGAAAGGAAATGCAACGCTATCGGTGAGTCTGACCGCCATTTCCACAACACTTGCCATATTTATCACACCACTAAATTTTGCATTCTGGGGGAAAATGTATCAGTGGCTGGGACCTTTCAGCGATAACCCCCTCCTAAAGCAACTTGAGATTGATCCGATAGAAATGTTCAAAACCGTAACTATATTGCTTGGAATACCCATTGTGCTTGGTATGCTTTTCAATCATTACTTTGTGAAAGCTACCGAGAAAATAAAAAAACCCATCAGCATTTTCAGCATTGTGGTTTTCATGTCGATGGTGGTAATAATGTTTGTGAATAATTATCAATATTTTCTGAAATATATTCCATGGATTTTACTGATAGTTTTACTCCACAACGGACTTGCGCTGCTTACAGGATATAGTGCGGGTACTATGTTCAGGCTTGACGAAAGAAATCGCAGGACAATTGCAATTGAAACAGGTATTCAGAATTCCGGACTGGGGTTGGTGCTTATTTTCAATCCAAATATTTTCCCGTCGGAACTACCCCTGGGTGGTATGATGATAGTAACAGCATGGTGGGGAATATGGCATATACTATCCGGTCTCACCATAGCATCGTATTGGCGTTATCGCACCAACAGAAAACTCAAACTGGGATAATGGATAAAAGTAGTACACATGCTCCGGAACGGATGCTGCGGTTTTCGAAATCGTGGAGTATTTTCTCGAAGTATGCTTTTTTCGTACACCGTTTATTTTACAAAAGCATCGTAGTTGAAGGCTTTGAAAATATCCCCCGTAATGTACCGACTATTTTTGCCCCCAACCATCAAAATGCTTTGATGGACCCAATGCTAATTATTGCAACGGCTCGGCAGCAAGTTGTATTCCTTGCCAGAGCGGATATTTTTAAAAATAAGTTCATTGCTCACATACTCATGTGGCTTAAAATACTTCCGGTGTACCGAATTCGTGATGGCAAAAACAACCTTGAAAAAAACGATGAATCATTTCATCAGGTTATTGAGGTGCTGGAACATAAGTTGGCCATCGGTATTTTTCCCGAAGCACAGCATAGCGATAAAAGACATTTGCTTGCGCTCAAAAAGGGAATACCCCGTGTAGCCTTCGAAGCAGAAGAAAAGAACAATTTCAATCTTCACATTCAGGTAATTCCCGTTGGCATATATTACAGCCGTTATAATATCTTTCGCACGATAGCCCACGTTAGGTACGGCAAACCAATTGATGTTACGCAATTCAAAGAAATCTATCTGGAGAACGAACAGAAAGGTTTTCAGGCCCTACGCGATGCCATTGCAGCCCAGCTTGAACAACTTGCCATAAATATAAGGAACCTGCAACTGTACGATATGTACGAAAGCATCAGGGCTTTGTACGTAAAGCAACTCATTAAAAAATTCCGTCTGGGTAAGCTTACTCAGATCAACCGTTTTAAAGCCGACAAGATTACCATTGCTTTTCTCGACCGGTATGCCGAAGACCATCCGGAAGCTATGGAACAATTGCGTGAAAAAGTTGCCGAATATGAAGAGCTGAAACGGAAGTACTCTTTATCGGATCAGAGTATAGAGAAACCAAAGCTAAAAATGTGGAGGCTGGTAGCTTCGGTAATATTATTACTTGCCTGCCTGCCGGTATTTCTGTACGGGTTACTCAACAATTCGATTGTTTACTTTGTTCCAAAACTACTGGTGCTTAAAATTAAAGACAAACAGTTTCATAGTTCGGTAAAATTTGGCTGGGGAGTAATCATAGGTCCGATACTATACTTGTTGCAATCTGTAGTTTTCCTTTTAATAGCCGGTTCGTGGTTATACGCTGCCTTATACTTAGTCAGTTTGCCTGTAACGGGGTTTGCAGCACAGGCATATTTTGAATGGGCTTCTATTATAATGCAGGATTTTAGAAAATGGAAACTTAGAAACCTGAATACCGAAACCTACATTCAGATAATAAAAATACATAAGGATATCATTCACAAACTGAATATTATTTCGAACAAATACAAATAAACACTGAATTTATTTGGTATGCAGGTATTTGTTTACAAGTTTAGCTATCTCCTCATGCTTTCCATACAATCGTTCGCTCAGTTCTTTATCGTCGAAAGCTTTCAGCTTTTTAATAGTGCTGTCAATAAGCCCTTTGGGGAAAACGCCGGTATTCTCAAAAAAGTTTCGTTTGTTTTCGAGTGCAATAGCCGATTCGAAACATGATGCAGGAAGCGGTTTTAATCCGGCAAGCCGATTCTTATGTTCTTCCTTGAAAATGTTAACATCCACATATAACTCCTCAGCCTTTGCGAGAGCATTGGGCATATTGAACCCTTCGAGTGCAGCCATAATGATTGCAGCTAAGTAAAAATGAATATCTGCAGATCCGTCTCCGCTCCTCAATTCGAATGTTTGTTTTGAGTTTCCACTTTCAGCAACGGTTTTTTCCTGAGGATTCACCTGATTAATAATATCGGTCGCTCCCACCCATCCAAGGGGAACCCTGATGAGTGTACTGCGGTTTCTGTCGCCCCAGCATATATTTGTCGGAGCCTCCTGATGGGGCACCAAACGCAAATAAGACGTCGGGATAGTGTTACCGAAAGCAGTCAGGGCATCGGCATATTCCAGAATACCGGCTATCATCCGTCGTGCTTCGTTACTGAGTCTACCGTTCTCAATCATACAGCTTTTGCCGTTCTTTTCGATACACATATGCACGTGCATTCCGCTGCCTGCCTTTCCTACAGTAATTTTCGGCGCGAAACTTATATTCAGATTATATTTAAAAGCCAGGTTCCGGAGTATCCACTTTGCAATAACCAACTGATCGGCCGCTGATTCCACTTCACAAGGCAGAAACTCAATCTCCTGTTGCTCGTAATAATAACCACCATCGGTAAAATTACCAACTTCGGAGTGCCCGTACTTTATCATACCACCACACTGAGCTATCAATTGCATAGCTTCTTTACGCAGAAAATCAAACTTTGTAAAAGGGTGCGCCTCGTGGTATCCTTTCTGATCGGTTGCAGGGAATTCGCTGTTTTCTTCAGCATCGGAAATTACATAGTACTCAAGCTCACCCAATGCTTTAAATGTAAACCCTGTTTTTTTCCGAAATAGATCGTGGGCTTTCTCTAGCATATATTCAGGACTGCTGTCGAGCGGCTTGCCTTCAAAATTGTAGTAAGCACATAAAATTTCAAGAGTGGGCACTTCTTCAAACGGGTTGATAAATGCGGTACTATAACGGGGTATTACATATAAATCGCTTGAACCCGCCTCGATAAACGAAAACAGACTGCTACCGTCGACACGTTCTCCGTGTGTAAGAACATCTTCGAGATGTTCAAGGCTATTGATAACAAAACTAAGGCACTTCAGTCTTCCATCTTCGGCTATATAGCGGAAATTCAGCATTTCGATGCCATTGCCTGAAATAAAATCAATAATGTCGTTACGGGTAAATTCACATGGTTTCTTTTGAAGGTATTTAACCAATAAATTCGGATTCAGTTCAATTTGTCGATTATTCATAATTTTAAACTATTTTCGCATAAGTCGGTAAATTTACAAATTATTGGTAAAATACGATATGACGCATGCTATAATTAAACAAAAAAAGGCTGTATAATATGTTTTTTGTATTGTCGAAAATTCTTCAGTATCTTCTAATGCCGGTGTCATGGCTAATAATTTTGGTTATATCACTGTTATTATTAAGAAAAGAGAAAACAAGAAAACGGATTATTGTATCTATCGCAGTAATATTAATTGTTTTTACGAACCCGTTTTTAATAAACCTCAGTATGCGGGCGTGGGAAACCGATACGGTTGATAAAGCCCAGTTGAAGCCGAGCTATGATTATGGAATTCTTCTTACCGGAATGTTGTCGTACGACTCCAAATACAAGAGAATCAACTTCTGGCGCAGCAGCGACCGGCTTCTTCAAACCATTGATCTGTATTACGATGGAAGAATTGATAAAATACTTATTGCCGGAGGCTCGGGAGATGTTTTAAATCAGGAAATAAAAGAAGCATCCGTTTTAAAGGAATACTTAGTTCACATTGGAATTCCTGAAGAGGATATCATAACCGAGATACACTCACGCAATACCCACGAAAATGCTGTTGAAACAGTGAAAATACTGAGCAAACTTCATCCGCGAGCACAATGTCTTCTTATAACCAGTGCGTTTCACATGCGGCGCGCTCATGCTTGCTTCAAAAAAGCCGGTATGAATTGCGACGTGTATGTTACCGACAGGTTTGGAGGCCCTGTAAGCTTTAAACCCGATAAACTGCTGGTTCCAAAAGTAGAAGCTTTGGGTAACTGGACACTGCTTATTCACGAGGTTTCAGGGTTTATCATGTATAAAATAATGCGTTATTGCTAAAATACTAACATTTTTAAACACTTATCGTTCATATTTTTAATGGGGTTTGTTTCATTTGCATTCTCATTACTTGTAATTTTATCATGAATATGGATTTAATTTATAAAATATCTATCCCCATCCTGATTTTGCTTTCGGTTGATTGCCATCACGGTGCGCCGGATATTAAGGGTAAATCGCAGGTCACTACCATCAAAAACGACACCGTTGTTGAGGATGTTATTACCGGAGCCGACCAAACCGAAGCCTATCTGCCCCTGCTGCTAGGAAAGAGGGTTGCTTTGGTTGCCAATCAAACCAGTATTTGCGGTAACAAACATCTGGTCGACACGTTAGTTAAGCTGGGTATTGATATAGCATATGTTTTCTGTCCGGAACATGGTTTCAGAGGGACAGCCGGTGCCGGAGACATTGTTGGTAACAGTACTGATACCGAAACGGGTCTTTCCATTGTTTCGCTCTATGGAAAAAACAAAAAGCCGCAACAACAATATATGCAGAATATTGACATAGTTGTTTTCGACCTGCAGGATGTGGGGGTGCGTTTCTATACATATATTTCCACATTGCATTATGTAATGCTGGCCTGCGCCGAAAATAATATTCCTCTTATTGTTCTTGACCGGCCAAACCCGAATGCGCATTATATCGACGGGCCGGTACTCGATACTGCCTGTTCTTCATTCATCGGAATGCATCCGGTGCCTATTGTTTATGGTATGACTATCGGCGAATATGCAAAAATGATAAATGGCGAGAAATGGATCAATACACCTGAACCTTGTGCACTTACTGTGATACCATGTAAAAACTATACGCACAACACACCGTACTATCTGCCTATACCACCTTCACCAAATCTCCCCAACGACCGATCCATTCAGTTATATCCCACGCTTTGTCTTTTTGAGGGGACCTGCTTAAGCGTAGGCAGGGGTACCGAAATGCAATTCCAGGTAATCGGACACCCTTTGCTGAAATCGTGGGACAAAACAACATTTCGTTTCACCCCAAAACCAAACGCAGGAGCAGCCAAGCCGGTACTCGAAAATCAGGAATGCTTCGGATTCGATTTCAGAAATTCGTTGAGCCCCTTTGAAGAAGGTAATTCCCGTCTTAACATTAGTCTGCTTGTCGAAGTTTGGAATAATTTCCCGGATAAAACCAAGTTCTTTAACAAATCGTTTGTATTACTCGCGGGCACAAAAAAACTGCAGCAACAGATTGAAAGCGGTATGCAGGAGGATGAAATCAGAGCCTCATGGCAAGAAGGAATTGAAGAATTCAAAAAAATCAGACATAAATACACTATATATCATGACTGAATCTATGAAAAATTGGTTTTTACAACTTTCTGCAAAAAGTCTGATTGTTGCAGGGTTGATTGCTGCGACATTCTTCTTCGGATCATGCCGCAAAGATTACGAAAATCATGCGCTTGCATTTAAAAATATTACACCCGATACGATTCATGTATTAAAATACTATGGTTCGCAATCGCCACGCACATTCGACATAGCACCCGGGGTAATTGGTAAAATTTTCGAAACCAGCACCGAAATATGGCTTAGTCCTTCGGCAGAGCTAAAAAAATGCAGCGACTCCATCATTGTTCAACTTCCGGATAAAAATATAACATTTGCCGAAACCTATACGACAAATTACAGCACAAATCCCTATTATACGGCCGCACAATGGGAAATCGAAGTTGAACAATATGAAACATCTTCTGGATTTGGAAGCAGAATTGAATCCATTTACATTCACTACTTCGAAATCACAGGCAACTAATTCTAATTTGGCTACTGCCTTTCAATTTTTCCTTGGTAACCAGCTTTGAAACTCTCCCAGGTGCTTGTTCTATAAAGGTTTTGGCGGATAAAATCAATGAACATCTCCATCGACCAAGGAGCAACGTATCCTCGCATAATATAAATGGGCTTACCACTTTCCTCAAAAAACACCGTAGCAGGCAATGTAATAACAGGTTGCAGGTATTCCACAGCCAGTTGATGAGGGTAAGCTTCCGCAACCATATCGTTTTTGTATTCCTTGCCAAAAAAAGAAAATGCTTCGGTCGACAGAACGTCTAATTTAACTGCATAGAAGTTTTCGTTAATTAGGTCCGCAATTACCGGATGTGTATAGGTTGTGTTGCCCATGACCCTGCTCCCTGTAGTAAAATCGTGGTAAATAAATAGTATCACTTTTTTGGGCTTCTCCTGCATTTTTGCTTTCAGGTCAGCGAAACTTATCCACTCCACTTTTCCATTGATGTTGGTTTCGGTAGTATCGGGGAAAAAGGTCTTCCTGAAGTTTATCTCAAAATCGGTGTAATTGGCAGTTTTATAAATTTTTTCGGCAAAATACACAAGTAATGGTTCAATCCGCTGGGCATCCATGTATCCAGGCACAGCATTTATATGAAACTGATCGTCGATATACACAATTGTCGGGTACGACATACGCCCACCCAGTAACTTAATAGCAAGCTGATGAGAAGGTTTTTGACCCTGACTGGTATTAACATACATTGTATCGCGATAATATACTGTATCGCGGGTTTCGGCATTGAACCGCACGGGGTAAAAATTCTGATTGATATACCGTGCAATATCCGGATTGCTGAATGTAACCTGTTCCATTTTTTTGCACCACCCGCACCAATCGGTGTACATATCAATTAATATAGTTTTTGGCTGTGCCTGCTGAAGCTTCACTGCCTGTTCAATAGTGAGCCATTTCACTTCAGTATTGAGATTTGTATTGTCCTGAGCATGCGTATATATCTGAAAATAAATAAGAAAGGTTCCTGTAAAAAATATTTGGGCGATTTTTTTCATAGTTTTTGTTTTCAAAACAGATAAAAATAAGTAATTTTCCATTCTTTTAATAACATAACCAATAACAAGCAAATATGAGCAAGATTTTTGAATTAGAACCCAAACAAGTATGGAAACATTTCCATAGTCTTACCCAGATTCCGAGACCCTCCAAAAAAGAAGCCAAAGTAATTGCCTTCATGAAAAAATTCGGAGAAGATCTGGGGCTGGAAACAATTGTTGATGAAATCGGGAATGTAATTATCCGTAAGCCCGCAACAAAAGGTATGGAAAACCGCAAGGGAATTATTCTGCAAACCCACCTTGATATGGTGCCACAGAAGAATTCCGATAACCCTCACGATTTTGAAAAAGATCCAATAAAAGCCTATGTCGATGGCGATTGGGTTACAGCCGACGGTACAACCCTGGGTGCTGACAATGGTATGGGGGCTGCTGCAACAATGGCAGTTCTCGAAAGTAAAGACCTTGTGCATGGACCCATTGAAGCACTGTTTACTATCGACGAAGAAACCGGAATGACCGGTGCCGAAAACCTGAAACCCGGTGTATTGAAAGGCGATATACTGCTGAACCTCGACTCCGAAGACGAAGGAGAACTGTATATTGGCTGTGCCGGTGGCGTTGATGTGAATGTTTCGATGGACTACGCACAAATTCCGGCTCCGAAAGCGTATGAAGCATTTCTTGTTTCCCTCAAAGGGCTTAAAGGCGGTCACTCTGGTATGGACATCAATGTTGGACGTGCTAATAGCAATAAGCTGATGGCAAGGTTCCTGAACCATTGCATTTATCATTTCGATTTCAAACTGGCAAAATTCGAAGGCGGAAGTCTGCGTAATGCCATACCGCGTGAAGCTTTTGCAACCTTATTGATAAAAGCCGATGAGGTAAAGAAGTTCAAAGCCGAAGTTGAATTATTCGATAAAATATATAGCACTGAATTTGCCCGCACTGAGCCTGATCTGAAATTAAGCCTTGCTCCTGCCGAAATGCCAAAAATGGTAGCTGCCGATAACTTCAAAGAAAAAATGATTAAAACCGTTTTTGCCTGCCCCCATGGAGTTGAACGCATGAGCGACAGTATGCCGGGCCTTGTGGAAACGTCGAACAATCTGGCTATCGTAAAAATTATCGATGGCTTATTCACGGTAAATTGTCTGGTTCGTAGTTCGGTTGATTCTGCCAAAATGGGTACCATGTACAAGATTGGAACAATTTTCGACCTGATTGGTGCTGATGTTAAATTCGAAGGTGCATATCCGGGCTGGAAACCAAACACTGATTCACCAATTCTGAAAACCATGCAATCGGTATATCAGAAACTCTATGGGAAAGTTCCCGAAGTTAAGGCTATTCATGCCGGTTTGGAATGTGGTATTCTGGGTGCTGCCTACCCGAACTGGGATATGATTTCATTTGGTCCCACCATCCGCTATCCGCATTCACCCGACGAAAAAGTGAACATTGCCAGCGTTGGTAAATTCTGGAACTACCTCACCGAAACCCTGAAAAATGTTCCGGTGAAGTAAAAAAAGTGCAAACAAAAAAAAAAACCACCTGACAACAGTTTGGTGGTTTTTTTTTGTTTATTACTTAGGCGGCGTTATTATACGCTTATTACAAGCAAAATTTCATGCAAAAATTATTGGTAAATCGATAAAGCAGATGTTAATTCAATGTACTGAATCCAAATATGAAGCTATTTTCCTTGTGTGAAGTTCCATTGCTAAAAAGTCGTTTTTGCAACATATAAGGATTGTAATCCTCAAATATTATTGTTTTTGTGGATTGTAATCCTTAAATATTATGTATATTTGCAAAAATATCAAAATGATAGATAGAATTATCGAAAATCAAATCAGGGAAGTCTTATTTAAAGGCAAAGCAATACTGCTTATTGGTCCCCGTCAAAGTGGAAAAACGACTTTAATTAAAAAGATCATAAAGAATTTTGAAAATGAAACCATAATATTCGATGCAGATGATCCATCTGTTGAAAATTTGCTTACTCGCCCAAATACATTGCAAATAAGCCAACTAATTGGCAATAAAACCATTGTTTTTATTGACGAAGCACAGCGAATTAAAGACATTGGTATTACCTCAAAAATAATAGTTGATCAGTTTAGCGAAGTGCAATTGATTTTGAGTGGATCCTCTGCATTTGATTTAACTCAGCAAACAAACGAGCCTCTAACCGGACGTAAAAGAACTTTTAATTTGTATCCCATATCTTGGAATGAATGGCAAAACCATTCAGGTTTTGTAAAGGCAGAGCAGGATTTGGAAAACCGTTTGGTATTTGGGTTTTACCCCGATATATTAAACTCGATGAATGATGCTAATACTTTGCTTCGGGAACTTACCGACAGTTATTTGTACAAAGATATTCTAATGTTCGGTAACATAAAAAAACCGGAAGATATAAAGAAATTGTTGCAAGCACTTGCCTTTCAGGTTGGCAGCGAAGTTTCACTAAGAGAGTTGGGCGAAATTGTTGGTTTAGACCCAAAAACAATTGACCGATATATTTCGATACTTGAAAAAGCCTATGTCGTTTTTAAACTGAACCCTCTTAGCAGAAACCTTCGCAATGAAATTAAAACTAATAGAAAGATATACTTCTACGATAATGGAATCCGGAATGCCGTAATTGGGCAGTTACAACCCATTTCAATTCGTCAGGATATTGGTCAATTATGGGAAAATTTCATAGTTAGCGAAAGGTTAAAATATTTGAATAACAAGCAAATTTTTGCTAACACCTATTTTTGGAGAACATCCCAACAACAAGAAGTTGATTATATTGAAGAAACTGAGGGTAGATTTAACGCTTATGAGATTAAATGGAACCCCAAAAAGCAACATTTAATTTCAAAAACATTTACAAATACATATCAACCAGATACATCCACCACTATCAACCGGCAAAATTTTAAAGATTTTCTCACCGCATAACCAGCTGGATTAGAACAGTTCGATTTACTTCATCTTACCGGATATAAAATTATACACTTCAGTATTGCCATTTTCTCTAGCCAAATCGGCAGGGGTTTTACCATCTTCGTTCTTAGCATCAATATTGGCTCCGTTTTTAAGCAGTGCTTTAACGATATTCAAAGAGTTACCGTAAGCACAGGCATAATGCAACGCAGTATTGCCATAGCTATCGGCACCGATATATTTTTTTTGTTTGATTTGCTTCAGTATTACTTTCTCGAATTGCGGAAGCATATTATCCTTTGCAATAATGGAATAGGGTAAGTATTCCATCGAAATATTTGAATATTGTTCAATGTAAGAGCCATTGATAGTATCATAAACAATCTCAACAGCAGGTAAATGGCCTCGTACAGGTTCAAATACATTAAACCCACGAATGACCGACATCGACAAAAGTTCGTACACTTGCATTTTATCAACAGAGTCTGTCACAGCTAAATATTCAAATCCTACTGGGCAATTACCGGCAACAGACATCAGAAAGAAAAACATAGCCGATGGAATGCGCGTACTGTCGTTAATTTCCTGCTCATTACCATCCACGTCCGCTCCGTTTTCGATGAGCAATTTCGACAATGCATAGTCTTTGCTTAAACTTGCATATAGTAGTGATGAATGACCGGCGTAGTCATATTCATTTGGAATCAGATAATTTACATTTGCTCCCGATTTGATGAGCAATCTTGCAATTTTCAATTTATCCACCCTGCATGAATCCCAATCAAAAATCGACGTCCTTACACAATTGATAAGAGGAGTACAACCATCAGAATCAAACGCATTCACATCAGCACCATTTTTTATCAACGCCTCAACAACAGCAACCGAATTTGCTGCTTCGCAGGCAATGTGCAAGGTCGTGCTGCCTGTACTTGTTAGTTTCGGGTAATTACCAGCATTAATATTATTAATTATTGCTTGCTCAAAATCCTTAAATCTCCCTTGCTCAATAATATTGAAATAAGGTGTGAAGCTTGAAGTATAGCAATTGGGAATGAACACTTGTTGAAAATTATTAGATTCCGGTTCATATATCTCTTCGACGCAAGGTAATTGAGCAGAAAAGGTTTCAAAAACATTGAAACCCTGTTGTGTTGATGTAAGCAATAAATCCCATACAATTTCCCTCTCAAGCGAGTCTGTTTCGCATAATGATTCAAAACCAAAGCGACAATTCCCAAAGGCTTTCAACAACAAGTACAAAATAGCCGATGGATTAACTATGCTGTCATTATAAATAAATCCCTTATTTGACAAATCGGCCCCGTTCTCAATTAGTAATTTCGCAATTTCGTATTGCTCTTGAAAGAAAGAATACGCTAACGAAGTGTACCCATCTTTATATAAATTTACATTTGCACCTGACTGAAGCAGTAATTTTATAATTTCCAATTGATCAATTCTGCATAATTCACACTTGAATTCATCTGGGCTCATGCACTGCAGCAGAGGAGTAACACCGGTGGAATCAACCGCATTCACATCTGCACCATTCTTTATCAACGCATCAACCACAGCAACAGAATTCGCTGCCTCGCAGGCAATATGCAAGGGTGTGCTGCCGTAATTCGATTGCATAGAATATTTTCCGGAATTAATATTCTGAATAATTGCTTGCTCAAAATCATGAAATCTGCCCGATTCAACTATTAATAAATACGGGATGTAGTGTGCATAAATACAATTAGTGTCAACCGTATCATATTGTAATCCACTAACCACATCCCATATTGAATAATGACATGGGAAATATGCATCATATTTTTCGAAAACAATAAGGCCATGCTCAGTAGCACTTAGCAAAATTTCAAATACGTCGTCTTTCGACAGGGAATTAGCGAAACCTGGCAAATTAGGGTTTTCAATAGTATTCAGTAAATAGAGCAATATCAAATACGTGGAATCATTCTCAACGGAAGAAATGTCCGCTCCAATTTCAATCAGTTTTTTAACCTCAGCGACATTACCTTGTTCACAGGCTTCAAATACTTGCTTACGCAGTTCGTTGTGCTGCGAATAAACCATTAAAACACCTGCACAGAAAATGGCAAGCAGTAAGAATTTTTTCATAATAAAAGAATTTAGGTTAAAAAAATGATTTCTATAAAAATGTAATTATATTACAGCAATAATATAAAATATTACACTGTTGTCCGATAAAAATATGAAATAAATTTCAATTGTTGTTAAGTTATTGAAAATCAACTCAAATATTTTGCAAAAGTCTCATAATTAAAAAGCAAGCCCCTCTAAAACAGTGAAAGTTGGTATAATTCGACTTGCTCTTTTTGCCAATCTTTATCGGGATTTTCTAAAAATCTGAGCAGATGGATGTAGTTGAACAGATGGATTTTGCAAAAACTTACCAGATTCGAAAAAGCCCAAGACCTTTTTAGCATTTTTTGCACTACTGTCATCAGCAGATTTGCAATTAACACACAGTAAATTTGTATTTTGATGGCATTCTCGTTGTCTCCCAAGAAGTACTTTAATGGAAAATTCTGCTTTAACTGTTTAAACAAAAGCTCTATCTGCCAACGAAGCTTATAAATTGCTGCCACTAAATCAGCCCGCATTTCGAATAAGTTTGTCAGGAACTCAAATTCTCGCTTAAGTTCCCTGTCATAAAACCTGATTTTTCTAAGCCTTAATTTACTTGTTTTGTTATCTTCTTTAACTGCTATTTCAATGATTTTATCTTCGAGAACGCCTGAGTGTATGTGGTCTTCAATAATGTTGCAATATATGGATTCATACACAGCGTTGTCTTTGATTCTTGTTACAAATCCGGTTTTATGTTCGCAAAACAGTTTGAATGCCTTATAATCATTGTAGCCTTTATCGAAAACGTAAATGGTGTTATCGTTGAACTTCAATTTACTAAGCAGCACATGGTCGTTTGTTGCGGCATGTGTAAACCAAATCATTTGGGGAACGGTTTCGTCAACATTTAGTACAATATGGGCTTTCATTCCACCCTTGCGTTTGCCTGATTTGGGTTTTCGTCCAACACATTTCATAATATCTTTAAACAAGCTGAAAGTAGTGCTGTCAAAGATTTCAATTTGCTTGTTTATTACATCTTTAATTCGGCTGTCCGATAAATAATGCCCGTAAGATTTCATTAGTTTGTTGTATATAATTCCGAAAACATCCGAATCGCGGCGTTTATTGGCATCAGAAAGAGTGCTTTTGCGTGGAATATGATCTAATTTGAAATGTTTGGTTTTTCCAGATAAACCCAGCATTGCACCCGATACTTCACGCAACGAGGTGCATTTGGCAAATGCACAAAACAGCATACTTATCAAGTGGTCTTTTGTTTTGAACCGCTTTATATAATAGTCTGATTGCGTTTCTTTAGCAGCATCTGCAATAATTTTTGAATCAATAAGTGAAATTAGCTGTCCGAAAACGGAGGTTCCAAAAAAATGTGTATTTTTATCCATTGTAGAAAAGTTTTTGGCGAAACAAAACTACAAAAAACGAAGAAGCCAGACTT
>JAGOLH010000069.1:0-7200 GCA_017994175.1 Bacteroidales bacterium
TTTCATAATTACATATTTTAGTTTACTTCATTTTTTTATCGAAAAACGTGCCAGCTTCAAAAGCTTTAGTTCTTTTTGAAAACAGTTTTCATTTTCACGGTATAGGTATATTGTATAACGGGCTCCAACACGTCAGGGTTAATCACCTTGTCGAAATAATTATCGGGAAGTTTACTATAGTACAGGTTTATCTTGGAGTTCTCATTGATAAGGCTGGCTGTGCTCGACAATGCCTTCAGGTTGTCGGGAGTATACGAAATAAATGTTTCGTAGCGCTGCAGCGGATAATAGCAATAGTGGCTTTCTTCGTAAGTACGGTACATATTGGCTGCATTTACGCCAAGGGTATTGTATTCCTGTGTTTTTTTATTCAGGATATCGATGCAATCCTTACGCATGGTGTCGAGAATCGACTGCATATCATTAACAATATAATCTACTTTGATGATATCGTAAATTTCGGAAGCAGCAGCGTTTTTAATTATTTTATCGGCTTGTTTGCGGTCGTTGTAGCGAATGTGAATGTTCTTTTTCAGCTCAAAGCCTTTGGGAACCTTTACATATTTTTTGCTGAACAGTGTTTTCTCTTCTTCGTAGCTGAAAATCGGAGCCTGCGAAATAAAATCGACATAAACATCTTTCTGCTGAATACCCTCTGCTCCGAGCGAAGTAATAAAATCGTTAATGCGCTGGTCGAGAAGCTGATGGCAAACCTCAAGGCTCTCTCCCACCTGACTGGTTCCCAGCATAATAACAAAATAATCGGGCTGCACATTCATCATCACATTGGCAATGACATAGCAAACAGTATCGGAACCCTTGCTGTATGTAGGCGACGAATTATAATTAGAATAATTGGCATTATAATAATTTTGTTGATTCATTTCGTAGTCGTAATCCTTGTATTCTTTTTTGAAATTCGGGTTATTGCTTTGGCTGAAGTAATAATTTCCCGAGCCCTGCGAAAACACCGGCGTTGCCATGCAAACAACTGCAGTGAATAATAATAGCTTTTTCATAATGATGGTTTTTGGTTTATGAGGTAAAAATAATAAAAACGCTCGATGTATCAAAACAGATAATTGTTAGCAAAATATAACCAACCCGTATTTCAATCTTTGGTAAAATCGCTGAGTATCTGGTTCAGTTCATCTTCGGTGCTGCGCAGTTTTGCTTTGCATGTATTTATAAGATATGTAGCCCTGCGTACATTGTCGGCAAGCTCGTCAACATCAATTTCCTGCTGTTCGATTTTTTCGACAATTTGTTCCAATTCGGCAAGCGCCTGCTGATAGCTGATTTTTTCTTTTCCCATGTTAATGGTTTTATCCTTTTAGTTTAACCTTGTATTTTTTCGACAGCAGATAATTTTTAATTTTCTCGCGGAATTCGCCTTGTATATATATTTCGCCGTCTTTAGCCGACCCGCCTGTTGCACAATACTGCTTTAATGATTTTGCCAATTCCAGCAACGCATCTTCCGGACCGGAGAAACCTGTAATCAGCGTCACTGTTTTACCATTGCGTTGCTTTCGGTCGATAGCTATGTAAAGCTGTTGTTTTTCGGGTGGCAGCAACTCCGATTCGGGAGCTTCGCCATGACTGAACGTAAACTCCGGATTGGTGGAATACACTACCCCTTGCCGCGATTTCCAGTTGTTGTCCATACTTGTTGCGAAGATAGTGTTTTATTTGTTCTCTGCGTATTGTTATGAATCAAAAAGCTCTTACCAACCATTGAAATATGACAACCATCGAAAAATGAATAGAAAACCTTTGGTAAAGACTTGGTTACACAGAGAATAACTGTTCAAACCTGCTGATATCGCCCGGAAAAGTGATTTTGAAATTCTCAGGGTTGCCTTTGGTTACAGCCAAATCGGCATTAAAAGCGTATCTGAGGTAAATGCTCGCATCGTCGGTGGGTTCAATATTGCTTTGACTGAAAAACTCGCGATAGGCAAATAAAATCTTATCGAGCCGGAAACCCTGAGGTGTTTGCACGAGTTTTATTTCGCTGCGGTTCAGTGGCTTGGGTTGGAATCCTTCTTTCAGTTGCATTACAGTATCGGCAACCGCAATAAGCGGACAGGCAGCTTCGTACTCACTAAGCGCTTCAACAACACCATTGATGGTTGTTTCATCCACATTCGGACGCACTGCATCGTGAATAAGCACATTGCCATCAGGAGCCATTGCCTCCGCTTTCAGCAATCCCTGGTAAACAGAGTGATAACGCTGTGCTCCACCGCATACTATTTCAACGTGTTTAATTTTTCTAAAATCGTTCATTAACTCCTCTACCGTATCAATATAATCGGTATGAGCCACCACTATAATACCAGAAATAAGCGGGTGGTGAATGAATTTTGCCACACAATGTTCCAGTATGGTTTTTCCGGCAACACTGATGTATTGTTTCGGTATATCGGAATGCATCCTGACACCCGATCCACCCGATACTATGATTGCAATATTAGTTTTCATGGATAACAAGTTGTTCTGCAAATGTAAGAATTGTTTCGTAAATAGGTTTCAACCCAATCCGAGTCACTCGTAGAGGACTTGGATGCAACCAAAGGCTAAAAAAAAGTCCATCAACCTTATCGGCAAATGGACTTCCTGTTATAATTAAGCTATGTTATGCTTTAATCAGTGCTTCATAATCGGCTGGGGTCAGCAAATCTTTCAACTCGGCAGGGTCCGAAATTTTTATCCTTATCAGCCATCCATCGCCAAAGCTATCGGAATTTACTAATGTGGAATCGTTTTTCACCAGCTCGTTTGCTTCGAGCACTTCGCCTGCCACAGGCATGTAAGAATCGGAAGCAGTTTTCACAGCTTCGATCGAACCAAACACTTCGCCTTTTGCCAGCTCTTCGCCTTCGGTTTCGATTTCGACAAAAGCAATTTCGCCCAGTTGCTCAGCAGCAAATTCGGTGATACCTATAACAGCTTCATCACCTTCAACACGAATCCATTCATGGGTTTTTGTGTACAGCAGATTTTTTGGAATATTCATAACAACAAATCGTTTAATAAATTAATATGTAATTTGTTTCAAAGTAACTAATAAAATTACTAAGATGCAAGAGTAAAACGCAAACTTACACCAAAATTTGTATTTGAATTCGGATAAGACAAGCTTATCCTCGGGCGGTTAATTACCTGATCGTAGAATATTCGCAGATTAAAGCGGTCGCTGAGCACATAATCAGCAGAGGTTTTAATGGTAAATACCCGCTGCCCTGCGGTAGGCTGATCGACTTCTTCGTTCAGTTTCCGGATTATGGTAAGGCTGTTGCGATATGAGAAGTCAACCCTCAGGTTCAAATCGCTCTTGAAATTACGCTGCTTCCCTCCTGTTTTAATGGTAATTTCAACGTCTTTAAATCGATAGCCCGAACCAATCACAAATTCATCGGTCAGGTTCTCGGTGAGCTGATTGTTGGTAAAGCTCATGGAGAGGTTGCGGTTCTTCTTTACTTCTACCTTGGCAATAAAGCTGTTTACCATGGTCATGTCAAACGAAATGAGGGGCGAAAATTGCTCCGAAATGTTCACCGAATTCACTTCGTATTTCGAATAGAAGTTACCATAGGTGATTGCGCCTTCCTGGTTCTGGCCCAGCACTTCGCGGATGTAGTTGAATCCGTCGTTTTCGAAATACTGGTCGCTCAACCGGGTGGTGTACGAGCCTATGTTGTAGGTTGAACGATACACATGGCTGATATTCACTGTTCTGAAAATTTTCTTCAGGGCATTTATCTTTCCTAGTCCGTCGTAAGTAATCCTCCAGTTTGGCAATGCATTGAAAACATTGGGGAAAGTTTCAAGGGTGCATTTCTGCGGGTCTTTGCCTGTATAAGCAGCCATGAAAGAAGTGAGCAATACATCTTGCGAAAACTGATTAAAACCAATGGGATACCCAAATTCATCTACGTTTCCGGGATTATAATCCGGTCGCTGCGAAGCAAGGCGTACAGCAATTTCCTTGCGGTAATCGCTGAAACGCTGGAAGTTGTCGGATGAATAATCGCCCTTACGTCCGGTAATTTCGAAGGCTGTTCCCCACGAAATAGTCGACATGGAATACGATCCAGTGGTAAGTGGATTCAGGCGGTCGAAATCAGAGATCTGATTATTGTATCTGAAATATTCACTTACGTTTTCGGAGAATGAATGGGTCAAAGTCAGGTCAATTCTTAAATCACGCACCGGCTCGATTGAGGCTCTCACATTCCAGTTGGTGGAATGCATAAAGGCAAATGCCTGTGCAAGGGTTGTGTCTTTTGTAAGCATGTTGTGTTCATAAGCCCACTCGCCAAAATCCCTGTCCTGCCATCCGAGAATAAATGGGATTGTCGGGGCGGTTACTGAAGGCTGCACACCGAACATTTCGGGATCAGGCGTATATTTCGATAAACCCACAATCTGAGTGTTAGGCATATATCCGGGCAACAGGGTTCCGTTGTTCTGCGTGTAGCCAATGGAAACCGACTTTACACTCATGAGCAACACCAAGGTATTGTCGAAAATTATTTTGGCTACACCATCTTTTAATTCCCTGGAACCATTTACTGTGATTTTTGCATTATCAGCATCTTCTTCCGGTGTGAATATCACTTTATTATCGTCGATAATTTCGGTGGTACCTTTAATTGTTTTTCCATCGCCCGATACAACAACCAAACTTACGTCGCTGGTTTTGAGCTTATGATTGATGGTTTTCTTTTTATTGGCTTTGAGTTTTACGTCGGCAACTTCGAATTTCACAGTTTCTTTCTTTGGTTTGGCATTTTTGCTCTTGTTGCCTCGATATTTCTGGTTTACCTCTTTCAGATAGTTAATTTTATTGTAGAGGTTAAGAAGGCTGAACTGAACATTTGCCGAAATGGCATTACCGTTTTGAACTGTGTTTCCGATATTAATTGTATCGGCAGTTATAGGTCCCGATACCCAGTCGTAGTTGGCACTATAGCGGGCATTGGCTGTTACCCAGTTAAACAGCGGTATTTTATTGATTGGAATTGTATAGGTAACATCGATGGTGTGATGATACTGTGTGTTTCGGCCAAAATTCTTCAGGTTGTTGTAAATGGTGTCCATCTTTGATTCGTATTCAGGATCTCCCCTGTAGATGCGTCCTTCAGGCTCATCAATCCGGGCTGAATTGGTTGCAGAGAAATCAATTTTTAAACCCTTCGAAATATTGTATTTTAGGTCGTACTGCCGTTGCCAGATAAAATCTTTGCTAACTGAAAGCGGAAGGGCAACCGACTCGTTATACACATTCCTCAGCTGATTTTCGGAATACTGCCGGTTTAAATTGGTTCTGAATGCCAGCTGCGAAGGAAGCAGATACAGGTTGAAATCCTTAATCAGTCTGAAAGCAGGTTTATTAAGGAACTTGGCATTTTTAAAGGGCTCATAATTCTTCGGTGTTGCATTGTAGTTGTACGACAATGCTCCTGAGATAGTTTTATTTGTATTGAATACAGTATTTATGTCGCGATGGAACGATTCGTTGAATCCATAGCTTGCCGACCAGTTTGCCAAGTCATAAATCCGTGCCTTCCCCTGTGTTTTGTTCACCTTAACATTGTTAAAATTCAGGCTTTTTAGGCTGGTATAATCCTGCGATTTATATTTTATTTCTTTTATTTCTTCCGGAGTCTTTGTCGGATCGGTAAGTGCCATACTGAGCGGTATGTCGGGATCAAGTGGGTTGTATTCGGGATTTTTTACATTTTCGCTGTATCCCATATACAATGGTATTCTTACGTTCAGTTTTTCGGGGAAGAACTTGCCCAATTCAAGGTTCGACGACACATCGTATCGGTTAATCTCTTCCTTCTGGCGTTCTGTAAGCTTTTCGTTAATGCTACCAAATCCGGGTTTACTTGTCTGCCCTGCAATGGTTAGCGAACCAAAATCAGCGAGTTTTGCAGTAAAACGTGCATTTGCTGCCCAGCCTCCCTTTTCGTCGAAATCGGTGAGGCGAAGTTCGTTTACCCAGATTTCACCTGACTTCGGCATACCATCGTCGTCGGAGGTTGCTCCTGCTCTTTTGGGGTTACGCACCCCTATCATAACAGTTCTGACATTGGCCAGATTTGGGTTGCCCATTATACTCACTTTATTTCCACCGTCCATTATGGTGTATAATCTGGTGAGGGTTACACCGGTACCTAGCATCCTCATTTCGTCGTTACGCATTTGTTTTACGTCCTGCAGCAATTCAAATTCCAGGCTAAGATTGTTTGCATCGGGCCATACGATAAGTCTGTCGGGATCGTCCTCTTCGCTTCCCTCGTAATGTCCGGGGGCTGTAACTTTAAGAGGGATTTCGTACTCGTAGTAGTTGTTTTTGTAATCGCTGCCGAGCCTGATAAACACGCAGAGGTCATCGTCGTATAAATTGGTTTCGCCCACAATCGCTTCAGCATGGATAAACATCTTGAGTTTTTTGTACTTACGCATATCCATGTCGAGGTTTTTATACACAGCCCTCCCATCGCCATCCTGCAAGTCGATTACTTTCAACACCATCGACTGCTCATTCAGCTGGCGGAGTTGCGGATTTGTCGGATCAATCTGCCGGTTAATATCGGGAGGCAGAATATAGTTTACAGGTGTTTTGTTTCCGTTTTCTTCAATATTCACCGCAGTAACCACAAACGGTGTTTCCACCAGTTCATCGGGGTTATATTCGCCGGGCTGCATAAACGAATCGTTGTATTTCCGCCATTCCCCCCTCACCAGATCAAGCGTTGCTAAACGGACAATAGTATTTTGATTAAAGTTCTTCATAAACATTCGGATAAACCGAATGGATTTGAAATCCTGAATAGTACCAACCCTGCGGTCGTAGCTGTGCACCGGAATTTTAAACTGATACCAGGTAACTCTCGACCGCTCGTTATTGGCGAACTTGGCGTTGTATTCGATTTTGTCGGTAATAAAATTCTTACCTACAACAAGATCTTCGGGACGTATGCTCACCCTGTACTGAAAATAGGTTTCGTTTTCGTTGAGCGTATTATCGCGGTTAATATCTTCGATATTGGGCGATGCTGATGCCGATGTTGAATAATCTTCTCCCGACTGGTCAGATGACGGTGAGTTCCCTTCGAGCCCGTTAAAATTGTAATACCTGCGGGTAATACCATAACCGGCAGAGTCGAAATCTGAGCCTTG
>JAGOLH010000069.1:7300-15113 GCA_017994175.1 Bacteroidales bacterium
TAACCAGCGATTGTATCAAGGGAACAATACCCCAAATGGTTGTATCTACCGGATTCTGATTTGCCGGAGTGGCAAGGCCGTGTTCAAAAGATTTTCTTCCATCTTTGAGTACATCTTCCGAAACATCCCCCAGGTTAAAATAAATATCACCGCCGGGATTCAGGCTGTCTTCAACAAAAGGATCCATCATCCAGAATTCGATGTATTCAATATTGGCTTCTTCGAAATCGTTGGTTTCGAGTTTACGCATAATCCCTGCCCAGCGTGAATACGGATCAGAAAGTGAGCCATCGGCATTCATGCCATTTATTGAGTAGTTGTATGGGCCTTTTTCGGTCGGATAATAGGCAAGGTTCATAACCGAAAGGTTGGTCGGAATGCCGGTAACGCTTTCCTTATAGGGAAATATCTCGCTCTCGTAAACCTCGCGTACCATGTGGCTCGATTGCAGTTCAACATCAACCGGAGAATTTGACCGGTAAAACAACGGATCTATTACATACCACGCCAATCTTGCACGGTTATAGCCTACATCAAGCGGAGATGCCCCGCTATGTTCCGGGAACATGTTCGGGTCGTTCGGTGTACTAGCAATGGTCCATGCAGAGTAGCTTTTAATGTCGATGTTGGTTTCGGCACCTTCGAAATCGTCGATATAGGCATTACCTTCTTTGTCGATTGCTTTGGAATGTCCGGGTATCAATTGAGCAAATTCGCCGGAAAATGTTATTGTCGACATTTCCTTGGTTTCGATAAATGGGATAAAATCGATGGCTTTGGTCAACCAACCAGCATTGGTACGGTATGATGTATTTACACCCCAAATAGTATTGGAAATAGGTTCATCACCAATGCTCACTTTTTGAGTTAGCGGGCGTTCTGTAAGGTTTAAAATAGTAGCTCCGATATTGAAGTCCTTTGAAATCTCGTAATTGAGATGGGTTCCAACTAGTGTTTTTGTTTGAATATTAAACATCGAGTTACTTTCAATGGAAATCTGAATACTTGTACCCGATTCTAAAATACCCTGGTTGATTATTTTCACCCTACCGAGGTTATAGTCCACCGTATAATCAACATTTTCAGTAAGTACCTGAGCACCCGCGGTAACTTTAACACTTCCCTGAGGGATGTTTATTGCATTCAACGAAATATCGCTGCCCGAAGAAGATTTATATTTTCCTGCAATGAAAAATTTGTTTTTTTCAGCAATTTGACGGGCTGTACTTTGGGTACTGTCGTAAAGCTCCTGAAAAACATATTGATCTGCAACCTCGTTCAACGATGGGTTTCCCCCTGTTATAGCCTGTCGGAGATAAGTTCCGAAAGGTTGGGTTACCGGGAAAATAATGCGACCATTCGAAGCATTAACAGTAACACCGTTTATAAAGTCGAAGATACCATCTGCATACGGGTCGAGTTGTGAGTTCAGGTCGTCGAGGTTGAGAACGGTAAGCAATCGTACACTATCGATAGCACCAGCCGGAAGAAAGTTTATTTCGGTGCCGGTTTTGTCGTTTTTATAATACACGTCCAGATAAAAGTCATCGCTTGAAAGCTGATAGGCCCCTATGGAATAAATATTTTTCATCATCAGATCCCAAACTTTCATTTGCGGCGTGAATGATGTTCCCTTGATTAATTTCAGAATAAGTGCATCAGGTGCGGTTACTGCGCTATTCGAGAATTCACCAACTCTGAAAACTTTTCCGCCGATTGTGTATTCATACGCAACAGCCAGCACCTGGTCGGAGGTTAAGGTTGAGTTTAGCGAAATATAACCCAGTTGGGTGTTTACAGTGTATTCGGAAGTTGAAAGCATGCGTGCCGACTCAATTTTCTCGTAATCTACTCCGCCTTCGAAGCCTGATGCAAGAAGGGATGTACCTGCTGAGTTGATGTTTCTCACCTCGGGGATAAGGCTTTCGATGATGGCGAGAATATTGGCAGAATCGCTAGGGTATGGAACATTCGAAAAACTGCCGCTCAGTGTATACGACGATTCCACGTTGTCCGGATTGTTTTCACCAAGGTCGGTAAATGCAACAATATTCCTCGAAGTTTCGAAGTTACCCTGACGGTTGGTAACCCATACTTCCACTTTTGTAATGTTAATACCTGAAGTGATTAAAGGCAACGACGATAGAAATCGGTTGTAGTTTTCCTCGAAATAATGCGATAAGAAATAGTGTTTGTTGGCTTCGTATTTGTCGGCATATATTTCAAACTCCTTGGTCTGGGCTCCCCCTTGCACCTCTATAGTAGACGCTTCTCCTTTCTGCTGCGAGAACAGGGTTGTAATATTGAGTCTTCCGAATTTGAGTTCGGTTTTGAAGCCAAAAAGGCTCTGACTTCCTGATATAAGCGTTCCCGAAAGAGGAAGAGACACATTTCCTGCTTCAATTTTCTGAATGATCTCGTCATCGTAACCGGTATATTCAATTTTTACCGAATTTTCGAAGTCAAAAGCCGATTCGGTGTCGTACTGAACATTGAGTTTCATTTTATCGCCAATCTGCCCGACGACATTCATCTGAATTTTTTCATCGAAATCAAAAGTTACGCTTCGGCGAATGTTTTCGGGATAAGTAGGGTTATCGACGTAAGATATGTTCAGGCCGAAACTAAGTTCAGCAGCTCCCTGTGGCCGTATATCAATAGTGTTGCCGCCGAAAATACGGTCGAATACCTCACCGCTGACCTGCAATTTAGGTATCAATGAAGAATACGACTCAAAAGATTCGCTACGGGCACGCTGTCTCCAGTAGCTTTTCATCGAATTGTCGAAATCGTAATCGAGATAATCGTTGAACGAAGCGTTGAATGGAGTCTCTATATCGCGCCCTCCCACTTTACGGCGGAAAATATAATCACCTGTTTCGGGATCGTATTCAATGTCGTTGGAAATATTTTCCGGATCGCTTCCGTATAAAGGTGAATTATCGTCCTGAGTAAATGGATTACCGTCGTTATCGGAATACGGATACGGTAATATTACATCGGGAATAGTATCGTCACCGGGAATAGTATCATCATTTATTCCGGGGGCCTGATGAGAGTAATCGATCAGGGTTGCATTTGATGGGAATATCACTGCAATTAATGTTAGCAAGGAGGCAATTCCCAGGGTGTATTTTACAATTTTCGCAATCAAACTACAGCTCTTTTAATGCACGCTTAACAATCTGTTCCACAGAACTTTCGGTACTGCTTTTCATAATTTCCCTAAGCACTTTATCTATCGATGCACGATTAAAACCTAACATCAATAATGCTTGTAACGCATCATCGTATAAACTATTGCTTACATTGTTAAAATTATGTGAAAAATCTGCATCCGACGTCACCAATTTATCTTTTAGCTCAATAACCATTCTTTCTGCCGATTTCTGGCCTATTCCTTTTATTGATTTCAGCACCGAAATATTCTTTGTGGCAATGGCTTGCATCAATTCCTCAGGTCCCAGAGATGAAAGAATCATCCTTGCCGTGTTCGGGCCAATTCCATTAACTGCGATGAGATGTTTAAATACATTTCTCTCTGTTTTATCGGCAAACCCAAACAACTGCTGCACATCTTCGCGAACAATAAAATGCAGGTATAGCAAGGCGTTATCGTTGAGAGTAAGTTTTGAAAAAGTGTTCAACGATATTTGAATCGAGTACCCAATTCCTCCGCTTTCAACAACTGCATAAGCTGCATTCAGTTCCGTAAGTTTTCCTTTTATATATTCGTACATATGTCGAAATATGCTTTGACTAAGATTTGCAAAAATAAAAAAATGTTACAATTAATAGCTTCTGCCATTCTAAATAAAATATTAGTTTTTATAATTAAGCATCGTAAGTATTGTTAACAGGTCGAACGATTCAAAAAAAATAATCTGTCGGTTTTAAAATGCTTTCCGGCACGGGCAATAATCATTATATCGATTATTTGCAGGTAAGGGATTTTTTTTTCGTAATTTTGCAAAAATTGTACTGATGGCTAAAGTGTTCACTTCAAAATACTGGCTTCTACTGATACACATATTGGGGTGGGCAGGGTACTTCCTGTTTCAGATACTTACCGAAAATCATTTCGGGCCCAATGGTAGCCTGACACATGATACGGTTTGGTGGATTATTCAAATGGCTATCATTTTGTTTTTTTATGTCAACTACCTTGCATTAATTCCTTTCCTTCTGCAAAGGAAAAGGTACTTTTTGTATGCGTTGAGTATAATTGCAATTCTTGTACTTACACTGTTTGGTTTAGATTTCTTTATTCATTCAGTATCGGATAAGCTCCCTGACTCTGCTATGAACCCCGCCAACATCCCGCATCATCATGGTCCGCCACCCGATGACAAAGGCATTTTCAAAGGACTATCAGTTTTTATAATGGTATATGTTATTTCAACCGGTTTGAAAATGACCAGTGAATGGTTTCGGGGAGAGCGCCAGAAGCAAGTGCTCGCCAACGAAAAGCTCACCGCTGAAATCACTGCATTAAAAGCTCAGATTAATCCTCATTTTATATTTAATGTTTTGAACAATATCTGTTCACTTGCACGTAAAAAGTCTGATGAAACCGAAACTTACATCATTAAGCTTTCTCAATTGCTACGTTATAATTTGTACGAAGATAAAGGGGGCAAAATTCTGCTTGAAAAAGAAATCTCATTTCTCACACAATATATCGACCTGCAAAAAATGCGACTGGGCGATGAAGTTTCGGTAATTCTTGATATTGAATTGAAAGATTCGAGTATGCTTATTGAACCTATGCTTCTTTTCCCATTTATCGAGAACGCATTCAAGCATGGCATCAGCTACTCGGAACACTCCGAAATTAAAATCAGAATGAAAGCTGAGGGTAAAATTCTATTTTTTTCGGTAACGAATCCTATCGTTACGCAGCATAGCAATCTTCACACTGAACCTTCCTCGGGCATTGGTCTTACAAATGTTAACCGCCGACTTGAGTTGCTTTATCCACAAAAGCACAATATTCTGGTCAATCAGGAAAACGGGCTATTCACGGTAAGTCTTGAAATTGATTTATCATGATAAATTGTATTGCTGTCGACGACGAAAGGCTTGCTCTGGAGTTACTTGAGGATAATATCCGGAAGGTTCCGTTTCTGAACCTGATTGCAACGTGCAGTTCCGCAAAACATGCTATTGAAGTGGTACAATCCGAAAAAATAGATCTGGTTTTCCTTGATATTGAAATGCCTGAAATAAATGGACTTCAGCTTGTAAAAGGATTGGTACACAAGCCGGCTGTAATTTTTATTACTGCATACGAAAAATATGCAATTGATGGTTACGATTTGGATGTGGTTGACTACCTACTGAAACCCGTAATGCCCGAGCGCTTTCTAAAAGCTGCTACAAAAGCCTTTGAGTACATTCGTTTTTTACATCAAGATAAAGCTGAAGAACAAGGTAATAATAACATAGCCTTTATATTTGTTCGCTCAGAACGAAAAATATTAAAATTAAACACCTCCGATATACTGTACATTGAAGGCTTAAAAGACTATGCTAAAATATTTACAGGCACTAAGCCCATTCTATCGCTTGTTACGTTGAAGCACCTGGAAGATATTCTGCCTGAAAAGGAATTTGTAAGAATCCACCGTTCCTTCATCATTGCGCTTTCAAAAATCAACTACATAAGTCGCAGCAGTGTTTATATCGGTGAAAAAAGCATTCCTGTGAGCAACTTCTACCGCGATAGTTTTTTTAAAAGAATCAGCGACAATACCGGTAAATCTATTATATTTTGATTTTTTATTCAAAATTCATCTACAATTAGTTATAAATTATCGAAAAAATTGTATAATTTGGCAGATGTTTAATATTGCTGAATATCTAATTATGGCGCGTAAATTATTTCTTACCCAGTTCCTTTTACTTATTACTGTATTTGTTTTGCAAGCTCAGATGATTCTGGAATACAACACGGCTCTATCTTCAGGCACAACCATCTTGCTGCCTTTGTACGGTACGGTAGATGCAGAGGTTGATTGGGGCGATGGAAATACAGAAACATATAACAGTGATGGCAATAAAAGCCACACCTATGGTGCAGATGGCATTTACATCGTAACTATTAGCGGCTTACTCACTCATTTTGGCACCGGCAATTATGGATTTGCTGAAAAATTGACAAGAATTATTGATTTTGGAGATATCGGACTAACTGATTTATCGTTTTCGTGTAGTAATGCGACAAATTTGACTGAGGTTCCTGAGCAAATCCCGGCAACGGTAACAAATTTGAGTTCGATGTTTTATAATGCAAATTCATTTAATATGGACATTGGCAGCTGGGATGTGAGTAATGTGACTGATATGAGTTCAATGTTTAGTGATGCTGATTCATTTGACCAACCAATCGGGAACTGGGATGTAAGTAATGTTACAAATATGAGTCAGATGTTTAAATATGCTACAAACTTCAATCAGCCTATTGGAAATTGGGATGTTGGTAATGTAACGGATATGAGTGAAATGTTCAGTTATACATCATATTTCAATCAAGATATTAACAACTGGGACGTTAGTAGCGTTACCGACATGTATCAGATGTTTCGTAGTGTATTGGTATTCAACCAACCGATTGGTAGCTGGAATGTAAGCAGTGTTACAAATATGCGTCAGATGTTTCAAGATTCACACTTTTTTAATCAGGAACTTGGAGATTGGGATGTTAGTAATGTGAATAATATGTTTGCTATGTTTACTAATGCCGTAGCGTTTAATCAACCCATTGGCGACTGGAATGTTGGCAATGTTACAGATATGAGTTCGATGTTTTCATACGCTCACGATTTTAATCAGGATATTGGAAACTGGGATGTAAGTAATGTAACAAACATGAATTCGATGTTTAAATCAGCTGATGCATTCGATAATAACATCGGCAATTGGGATGTTAGCAACGTAACTGATATGGGCTTAATGTTGGGTGGCGTGACTCTTTCAGTTGATAATTACGACGCATTGCTTATTGGTTGGGCAAGCTTAGATTTACACCCCAATATTAGTTTTTCTGGTGGTTATAGTAAATATAGTTGTGCCGCAATAGCAGCGCACGATATTTTAACCAATAATCCAAATAACTGGATTATTACAGATGGCGGTAATATTGAAGATGAAGTAGATCCAACAATCTCATGTCCGTCTGATTTTACCATAATTGCTGATGATGAAAGTCAAACTTATACTGTTGAGGGTAACGAGTTAGATCCATTGCTTTATAGTGATAATTGTCCGGGGTTTTTCGTTATAAACGATTATAACAGTATGAGCAGTTTATATGGAACTGTATTTAATTTAGGAACAACATGTGTACTCTGGACAATAGAAGATGGTTCGGGCGCACAAACTTCTTGTAGTTTCGACGTAACTATTGAAGCTTTTGTAGGATTAGCAGATAACGATGCATTGTGCGTATTCTCGGTGTATCCAAATCCGGCACATGAACAAATTATAGTCGATGTTGGCACAAATTATAGTGCAATGGAGGAAATCACATTAGAAATAGTAAATACATTAAACCAAGTTGTTTTTACAACGCAAATAAATTCACATCAAACTGTACTTGACTTTTCGGACTGGGCCGGCAACGGAATATATTTAGTTCGTTTGATTAATGCAAAAAGGAATACGCTGAATACTAAGAAAATCGTAATAATAAACTACTCCCCATTCCTTAGACCACTTTTTTGTATTCTTAATTGAAATCTTTAAAAGAACTGATGATGATGTAAAAGTAGTGTTAAAAACCGGAAATAACTTGGTAAAGTTATTCTGGTTT
>JAGOLH010000070.1 GCA_017994175.1 Bacteroidales bacterium
CAACGGAAAAATCCAGGAAATAAAAATCGCTGCCAGAGGGTACAGAAAATTCCCAAACTTTAGAAGTGCAATCTTATTTTTTCATGGGGGCTTAAATCTGTACCCACTAAAATGGTAGTAGAACCATAATAATTATAAGTTGCGTTACCTATCAGTTTTGGTGTCATTGCAAAATTGTCATTCCGTGGCCTTTCAGTATAAAAGCTACCAGTATATGTCTTAACCTCCTGGGAAAAGAGATGTTGTCCGTAACAAATAAATAATAATAGTAATAATAATAATCGTGTTTTCATATTGAATAAAGTTTTTATTTTTGATTAAGCTATCATTGTCTTGGTAATTGAGTTGCTGGTAACACATTTATAATGATGTTTTTTTTACATACCCATTATACAATTTCTTACTTTGCATGAAGTACCTCATACAATCCCCCCCAAACTTACCCCCAATTTCCCAAATATCCAAGACAAATTCCAACATCTGAGATAGATTATTCATAGGCAGTTGTTTTGTACCTGTTTCTCAAGCGTTTTTACACCCGTGTTGCTTTCAAAATGTGTGGGTCTGCGCTGCTGAGTCCGGTCGGTATGTGTCTGCAAAGCTGGGAAACCGAACTGCCCCTCACAACAGAAAGTGCATAGATATTCCTAAGTGTTCAGCTTGCTGCGGAAGGCTTTTTCGTGATTTCATTCTTCGTAATAGTATTGTTTTGGCTGAACACCAAGGACTATCTCTGTTGCTGAGGGTCAGTTGCGGCTTCCCTGATCGCAGCAGAACATACTCGACGAACTCATCAGATGCATTATGGAACATTTTGAAAAAATACAGCTATGTGCAAAAAAGCAGAAACAGGCAGACAGAAAAAACCTGAACGCCTCTCAAAATCTATCATCTGCATTTGTGTGCGGGCTGTCGGGTGCGGACAAAAAATTCATGTATTCATTAACCATTAAATCTTGTATTATGGAAACTGTAGTAAAAAAGAATGGAAAAGCAACTCAAAACGACGTTGCAGCAATCGTGTCGAAAACCGGAATCGCTATCGACAAAGTGAAAACCGAAACGGCTATTGCCGAAGTAAAACAACCCGAACCGGTACAGGTTATCGCTCCGGTGCAACCGGTGGAACCGCCAAAGCCTGTGTTAACCCTCGAACAGAAGATTGAGAAGGTGGAAACCCTCAAAACTCTGATTGAGAAACGCGAACGCCTTGAGGCAAGCCGTAAGAAGCTAACCGCCTTTGTGGTGGGTGCAAACCAGTTCAGCGAAAACATCGTGCTGACCGACGAGAACGGCAACACGTTTAAAACCTCGAACACCGAAGTTTTCGCCAAGGTGGTAGATACCATTCAGAACACCCTGGTAAACAAAATTGCCGAGATTGAAAACCAAATCGAGTTCTAAACCATCGGGGCAGGTCAGGTTCATCCCGGGTCTGCCCCTTAATTTTTTTGCATCATGAAAATACTGTCATTCATATTCAATAAGGCAAAAGCAAAGAAGCTGTCAGACCTTGAATTGCTGATTACCAAAAATCCCGAAGTGAAACACCTGATAAAGAAACTTGATTTAGTCATCGTTAAAACCTCAAAATCATGAACACCAACGAGATATACGAACGCATTACCAACACCATTATAGAACTGTTGGAAGAGCACAAGGAAAGCGATTATACGCAGTCGTGGTACAGTCTGTCGGCGGAAGTGTTCGCCCGAAACATTGTAAATAAGCACGTGTACAATGGCATCAATCAACTGCTGCTGTCGTTTATCCGGCGCAAACGCCAATATCCCTGCAACCGCTGGCTCACATTCAAACAGATGGAGAAATACAACGCCCGTATCATCAAAGGTAGTAAGGCAGCGATGGTGGTTTATACTTCGGTGATTTACATTGATGAAGATACCGGACGCAACATCACCCACACCGTTGAACAACTGCTGCAACACGGGCAGAGCATCGAACACCTTAACTTGCGAAAAATCGGATACCTCAAAAGCTACAATGTGTTTAACGTGGCTTGTGTTGAAGGTCTGCCGGAGGAGTTTTACCGTATGGATGAACTGGAGCAACTCAGCGAGATAGAACGTGATGAAAGAGCTGAAAGCATGATTCGGGAGATTGGAGCCGAGGTTGTGTTTGACGCTCAAAACGAGGCATACTATAAACCCTCCGAAGACAAAATCTATATGCCATTGCCGAAGCAGTTTGTAAGCAAGGAAGCATTTTTGTCGGTGATGTACCATGAAGCATCGCATTGGACAGGCGCAGAACACCGATTAAACCGCCCGATATTGAACAAATTTGGGACGAAAGAATATGCATTCGAAGAATTGATTGCCGAGTTAAGCTCCGCTTTTATGCTGGCATATTTAGGCTACGAAAGCCGCATCACCGACAACGCAGCCTATATTGAGAACTGGCTCAGCGTAATGAAAAACGACACCAAGTTTGTTATTCAAGCAGCCTCACAAGCACAGGCAGCATCCGACTACATTTTGCAGCTTGCCAATGTAGAGATAGCAGCCTGACACGAAAATCAACACGGTTCCGGTCCTCCCGATCTGGAACCGGTTTCGCTACACCCAGACCTCCGCAGCCACTGCACCCGAGCCTGTGGCTTTTTCGTGGGGGAAAATCCAATAAATTTGGCAAGCCATCTGTAAATCTTTGGCAATGATAGCTTTAATTAACAATTTTTAAATTTTGTTAATAATTTGTTAGCATATTATTTGGTCTTTTTTAATTGATTTTCTACTTTTAGGCATATCCTTAATACATCACAGCCATGAAGACAAAAATCCTTGCCTTTGTTTGCCTTAGCTTATTTTCGCTAGTGGCAACAGCCCAATCTGCATTGCAGGTTAAAGACATTTTGGTGACTCCTTCAATTGAAATTGATTCGATTTCGGGTTTACCTGTCGATAATGATGTCGAAAACTTCGACGTATTTTTCAAAGTGAACGACCTTTCAGCAATTTCGAATGTACACATTCTGGTTGGGACTTCTCCAAATTCAGGAGATATTTTGTTAATCGAAGCAAATTTACTGGAAAACGATGGGAATTATCATCTTGTGTATAATGGTTTCTCCGAATTGCTTATCGGCAATATCATAAAAGTAAAAATATCACTAAATAACTCGCAATATGCGTCATATAGCTATATTTCGGCATACGTATCAAATGCCAGCCAACAAACAAGCAATGTGTTAATATTCACCAAATAATCGCTATCACCATGAAAAAACTATTCATCATCAGTGCTATATTATTGATAGCCTTAAGCGGTTTTACCCAAAACATTTTTGTGGTTACAAAAAACACCGACCCGAATCCATTTTCGGATCCATATAATAACATCGACAGCCTGTGCGACCCCGATATGTACGGCACGCTACAATGGGCTATCCGAAAAGCGAACGATGCCGTTTCGCCTTCGCGCATCGAGTTTAATATTCCGGGAACGGGTATCCACGAAATAGAGTTGCAATCGTTTTTGCCCCAAATAATAAAACCGGTTGAGTTAGACGCTACCTCGCAGCCCGGCTACCAACCAGGCAACTGCGCGATTATAATTAACGGGCAAGGTAAGTTCAAATCTTGTTTCGAAATTTACAATGCAACTGTAAGTATTTCAGGGTTTGAAATCACTGGATTTGTAACCAATGCCATTTGGCTGAATAGCTCACCCAATTCTTTAATACACAACAATAAAGTAATACTAAGCAGCAATAGCAGTATTTTTAGCTATGCCATTGGCTTTGCCATGTCTGATAATGTTACTGTAAAAGGAAATATAATTTCAAACGTTCAAACATCCGATTCAATTAATTCTTATTATGGGATGTACATTAAATATTCCAACTACGGAGTTATTGGCGACACCACAACTGACGGAGCAAACCATATTTCTAATTGTGTTGCAGGAATATTATTAGCCCAATCGCAAAATGTAAAAATATCAGGTAATAGCATCTTTAATAACAATACCGCAATACTGCTGATGAACGGAGCGAATAATAACATTTTACCTCCTGTGATTCTGTCGTATGCCAATGGTATTCTTTCGGGAACTGCCGTGCCTAACAGTACCATAGAAATTTTCGGGAGCACAGGACCTGAGAATGCCAATGAGTATTTGGCAAGTACTGTTGCTGATGGGAATGGGGAATGGGAAGTCGAGTTAACATCATCTTATAATTTACTTGTTTTAACATTAACTTTTCAAGATAATACATCAATTCTAAGTCAGATATTCAGTATTTTTAACCAAGGTTCCCTTAATTGCATAGCCATGTATCAGGAACCCTGCAACTTGATTTGCAATTCAAATATGCAATGTCAAGATTTGCCAGGAGGTTGTGGATTGGGAGTTACTCCTACAGGATGGATATCTAGCCATGGTTCTGCGAATGGTTCTAATAATGGTGATCCTCCAGTTTATGGGCCAAATCAAATTCCAGGACAAATAAATATTTGGGCATGTGGTGGACATATTCCTGATGATCCACAGACTCCATATGACGAAGGTTGTTCAAATGTAAGAAGTGAAGGAGTTATGACTATGTTTCTTAGTCCTTTAGAGGTTGGTAAATCATATAGATTTTCTTTTTACCGAGCACATACTGAAGATATCACGGATTTCAACATTAAGCTAGTTAACTCTCAAGAAGTAATAATCCCTGTCGGAGTAAACAATTGGGAGCTTCCCCTCATTTATGAGGATTATGGGGTTTGTGAATCTTTATTTTATGAAGACCCAAGTTCTAGTAATTTCAATTGGTCATACGAGTCTTTTGATTTTACTGCTAGTTATTCTTATGATGCTTTATGGATTTATAATGAAGTTGAAGAACACGGAGGAGCGGGAACTACTTATATAAATGGAGTAAGATTAATTCCCATTGAAGAAGCTTTCAATGATGAAGTAACATTTGGTCCAGCATGTGTTAATTACGGAGATATTTTACAATTATCGATAAATGAAGAAGCGGTAGAATATGAGTGGAGTGGACCCAATGGGTTCACTAGTAACGATGCTAATCCCACTGTTTCACTTAATGCAGACGAAACAATGGCTGGGATATATTATCTGACAGTAACTATGTTAGATGGTTGCATCTATAAAACAAATTTAAATGTTCCAATCAACAATATCACCGTAAATATCCAATTTGGAACCCCTGCATTTGGAGATTTCATTGTTCCTGGAAATGAAATAACTATATGTCCTTACGAACACAGGCATATTCGAGCAATATCTAATCCTATCCCGCCTCAAAATCACACGAACCTTTATGAATGGAATAATGGATTTTCTGAATACGACTTTTGGTCATCAATTGTAATCACAGGAAACCCTCCTTATACTTATATTGTTACTGTAACTGACCAATATGGGTGTACTGCATCCAATAGCTTTACTGTTAATCATTACCCTCTTCCACCGACACCCATCCCAACGAATACCGGGCCGTACTGTACAGGAATGACAATTGAATTGCAATCTGATCCTGTTGGGGATATAAATCAATACGAATACTGTTGGAATCATCAGGGATCCACTTGGTCAAGTGGTTGGGGTACAAATAATTATAATTTCATTCGCGAAAATGCACAAAACAACATGTTTTGTCTTGGAAATGATGTTATTGAAAACCTCGTTGATTTTGGAGGACCTTACTTTTTAAATGTTCGAAATGAATATGGCTGTATCATTAGTGCTGCAACTGATGTAGAAGTGGATCCACAAATTGATGGTTGTTTACTCGCTGTAAATAACGGTCCATTATGTTACTATGGAGATGAATTAATTTTGAATGTTGATGCTGATGCTGCTGATAATTGGGGCAGTCATTATCTAAATTACAATTTTAGCTGGACACAAACCAATTCAAGTTTTCAGGCTTCAGGGATTCCAGTAGTTATTTCAAACGCAACCCCGCAAACATCAGGTCAATACAATGTTTTGGTAACTTCTCCAAATGGATGCACAGGGCTTCTCCATACAGATGTAACAATATTGGAAAATTTAAATCTATCCATTTCATTTGGCAGTCCCGTATGTGAAGGCGGAGAACTGAAGCTTTTGCCAGTTCCTTATATTGAAGGTGTAACATATCAATGGTTTGGCCCAAATGGTTATCTTGGTTCTGAAAACTATGCCTTCATTCCATTTGTTACCACTGAGATGTCGGGAACTTACTACTATATTATTGAGAATGGAGATGATTGTTCTTTCAGTGCTTCAATAAATATTACCGTCGACCCAATGCCTATTATTAGTTACTTAATTACAAGCCAAGCAGAAAATGGGAGCACGGGTGTTGTAGAGATATATAATAGCGCCGAACAATTGGGTTTCACGCTTTCTCTTAATAACAGTAACAATTTCGTATTCTATCAAAATATTATACAATCTGAAACTACCATAATAAATAATCTACCTGCCGGATCATATACGATAACAATATCCACTCCTAACGGCTGCAAGAAGAGTGAACAAATCATGATTTTCGGCACGTCACCTCAGGTTGTTGCAAATTGCAATGTAATACCAAGGACATGTGCCAGTTCTCAAACGACAATTTTCGAGATTACATTAAATGGTGGATTCCCACCATATTCTGTTGACGTATATATTGATGATGAAATTTTGTCATCTGATAATATATTTGCCTCATCTGGAACCTACCAATTGATTTTTGAAAATATACCCTTTGGCTCAAACTATTTTAGTATAACTGTTACTGATTCCTACGGTTATACTTCTCAATCAACCTGCGGATTATCAGACTATGCGTGGAGTTTCAACAATGTTATAACAAATGGAAATATCAATAATATTTCGAATTATAACAACATGACCTTGTGCATTGGAGACGCTAGCGACCAAACCTTGAATATAACCCAAAATACAACTTTTACGAATTGCACTATTTATTGCGCAACATATAATTATTCCGATATAATCGAAACTCTTTGGACAGTTGAACAAGGAAAAACCCTAACACTAAATAACACAAAGATAACCAGTGGTTGTCCCGACCATTTATGGAAAGGCATTGCTGTTGAAGGTGATAATATGGGGCCAAATCCTCCTGCTCAAGGTGATCCGGGACCAGGCTCCCTTATAGTAAAAAACAATTCTCAAATCGAATTCGCTTCCGAAGCAATTTTTTCATGCGACAATGGCATTGTGAAAGTTACCGACAGTAAATTTATTAATTGCCCTGTTGGAATCAGGTTAGCAAATTTCAATCAAAGTGCCCTTAGCTATAGCGTTATTCCCAATGTATTGACTCGTGCTTACATTTATCGCACCGAATTTATTACTGATGAAAATTATGTTGAGCTTCCCGCAACACATGTAAAACTTTATAATGTGGACAAAATTAACCTAAAAGGGAACAGGTACATCAATAATGCGCAACTTGGATTTTCAAGTGGAAACGGTATTACTGCACTCAATTCAGGCTTCAATGCCATTGAAAACTGCCATATATTAAATGCTCCGGATGTAGCTTGTTCTCAAGATGACAAATCTGTTTTCGATGGACTTAAATATGGCATATATGCCGAAAACCTCTACACTACACCTATTAAAGTAAGGAATTGTGTATTCAATAATTACCGTAACATCGGTGTATTCATCAAATCTGCAACAGCTCCGGTTATCACCACAAATACGTTTTCCAATCCAGTGGGAAGCGGAGGTATGGCCAAGACTGCCGGACTGTACCTGCAGGGCTGCAGCGCTTATAAAATTGAAAATAACACCTTTTACGATGGCGCTATCGGTATGGTAATAAATAATTCTGGAACCTACAACAACACGGTATATCGTAACCATTTTATTTCACCGCTAAATGCTTTCCAATCTTACAATACTAATAGTAACGCCGATGGCTCCGAAGGTTTATTCATCCACTGCAACGACTATCACAATAATACTATTCAGAATTATATTAGAAGTGGTAACGTAAAGAAGGACCAAGGGTTCTTATCAACTAACCCTCTGGTTACATCTATCTCCGCTGCAAACCAATTTGATGCCTCACATATGAGCTACCCGAATGCCTTCCGTACTGATCCAGGTTACACTGATAGCTTCAACTACAAATACTGGTACAACATGCCAAATGATGTTACTGATATTGATGGATTTATTTCTGACAATGTGGATGCTGATGCAATTTTGAAGTTATTTGTTTATAGTGAGGCATGTCCATCCGATTTGCCTGGTTTACATTTGGAGGATATATTATCTGTGGACGGTGTTTATGATATTATTATGGAAACCAACAGTTTAAATAGCTCTTTGAATAATCTTATAGATGGTGGAAACACACAAGTCGTTTTACAAAATGTTCAAGCTTTAAAACCAAATAATTTTAATAAAACTTGTAACGATTTATTGGAAATGTCACCATATTTATCAGATACTGTTCTGGTAACTTTTATGCGTACAAATGTTAATGGGCATACAGTAGCAAAAACTAATGTTTTATTAGCAAATTCGCCACTGCCTGAGAATGCTTTATCGGAATTAGATGTTATGGATTTACCAGCTCCACATAAAACTCTTATTCGTCAAAATCAGGATGGAACTAATGCGGTTGTTCAGAAGAAATCGGAAATATCTCAATTGACATTCGAAAAAGACCAGATGATTGGCAGCTATCTGAGATTCGGGTTGCAAAACGATAGTTTAATGATAAGGAAAGATTCTATTGTTGATTTCCTAATCAATGATGACAATTTTGAATCAAAGTGTTTAGTAATACCGATTCTGGTTTCGGATAAACGATACAATGATGCTCAGTCGCAAATAAACGAACTGGAATATCTTTCAACTAACGAAAAACCGGCATTACAAGCTGAGCTATCAGAATTTGCAGCATTGCAGGAAGTAGTAATGAAAGCCGACACAGCATATTCGGAAGGAAGTCTTACTTTGCTTGTTAACAATAATCTTAGTTTAATTGAAGCATTAGCCTACAATCCTTCTCATCGTGGTTGCGCTCAGGCACAAACCTTACTTAGTATTGCTGGCATAGCCGAATTTGAACCAGAATTATTTTTCCCGGTTGACAACCGTAATTTAAGGTTTAGTACACAAGAGGAACAGATTTCAGAAGATCTTGATATGAACGATTTGCTCGAAATTTATCCAAACCCTGCAAGCAAAGAAGTGTGGATAGAATACTTAATATTAGATGACAACAACATTTCTAAAATCGAAATATTTGACATTGAAGGTAGATTGGTAATGACCCAAGCAATAAGAAATGGGTACGGAATCGAAGAAATTGATGTATCCAGCCTTAGCGAAGGTAGTTATATTCTTAAAATTGGTAAATACTCAAAGAAATTAGATGTAATGAAATAAAAAATTTAGTATATTTGTACTCAGGGATGTTTTCATCCCTGAGTTTTTAATTATGAAAAAAAACATTTTAATAGTATTATTTATTTACTTTGTAATAACTTTTAGTTATTCACAAACAATAACTTTCAATAAAACCTATAATCCATACGCATATCAGGAAGCAGATAATATTGTTGTGTATAAGGATGGTTATTTGATGCTCGGAGGTGGAATTGATGCCACTGAATCAGGTCAAAAAGTTAAAATAATTGCATATTATCTTGATGAATATGGTACTGTTAATTGGATGAAAACATACGGAGATACAGTATATAATTATTATTTTGGAGATCGTAATTCTCTCATAGAGAACGTCGATGGAGGTTTTTCCCTTACTGGTGCCCGAACAGGTCAAGGGAATATTACTGGTATGTTAACCAAATTTGACCAAAATTTTGACACCTTATGGACCAGATTGTACTTTGATAATCCTGCATTTACAGCATTTTACAATCATGTTCAAACCCCTGATGGTGGTTATGCTTTAGTTGGATGCATTGCCGATACAGATCCCGATGGTGATGTTTTATTGGTTAAAACCGATAGCGAAGGCAATATGGAGTGGTATAAGAAGTATGGGACAAGTGAATATGATTTAGGCTTGTGTTTAGTAATTACTCCAGATAATGGTTTTTTGATTGGTGGTGGTTCATATTTTTATGGAAATGGCGATAATTATCTTATAAAAACAGATAGCCTTGGTAATTTGGAATGGACAAAAAACTATGGTAGCACTTGTTGTACGGATGGGGGAATTACAAATATTCAAATTACAAATGATTTAGGATATGTTTGCACGGCAAGTCATACAATTTATGAAGATGGCATGAATGGTTACTTAAAGTATGGCAAAGCAAGTATTAAAAAAATTGATCATGATTTTAATGATGTATGGTATAAACTTTATGGCAATATAACATATCAAACTGGTTTCGGTTCAGTTGTAGAAACAATAAATGGTGATTTTGCATTAACTTTATTTGAAGACTACCCAAGTCGTAGTAAGTTGTTATTTTTAAATTCTGAGGGAGATAGTTTGAGACAAGTAGGATTCGAAGCTGAAGGTTCACTTTCTGAACAGTGGCTTCTCGCCATCAAACAAACCCCCGATAATGGATTTATAATGGCAGGAGTAGCTTACGAACCACAAGTTATGTGGCTAGTAAAGACCGACAGTTGTGGCTGTGTTGAGGAGGATTGTGAGTGTGGGGGAAATGCAGTGGAGTCAATTACAGGGGTTAATCAAATTAATGTTTATCCCAACCCGGCTTCCGGCTCAACAACTGTTACAACACCGGCAGAAGATGTGCTCGAGCTTTATAGCAGCACGGGCAGTGTGGTACTAAAAACAAACGTAGGCAAAGGCGAAACCCGCATCGCCCTCACAGGCTTAATGCCGGGCATGTATTTGGCACGGCTAAAAAATACGGGGTTTGCGGCTAAAATTATAGTACAATAGATTTCTTCCATTTGACGAATTATCATTTTCACAACTTTCTGCTATTTACACACAAAGTGAATCGCCCCAATACAGCATAAACACCCATAACACAGGTAAGGCGGGTGATGCGGAAAGTTGATGCTATTATTCCTGTATTTCTGCTATTATTTTTGAGTGTATTTTACTGCTGTGTACATACAGCAAAAGCCTTGCTATTACACACATTCATTCAACAACGTCTTCAGGATATACCAAGGATTAGTCATGAATAAGTCAGGGATAAGCCAGAAATATCTCAGGGATAAGTAAGGGGTAAGTCAGGGATAAGTCATATATAAGTAAGCCATAAGTCATCTACAATTGAATAAAGGAAATTAACATCATTTAGTACGCTTAACACGTTTAACGGAAAGTGCTGATCTTACTTGATTTAGATTTACAAAAAATGCTTATGAAAAACACAGTACTCAACCCAGCCATCATGTGCCGGCAGAATATTATCGGAGTGAAAGTTCAGAATGAGAAAATTTTGAAAACTGATGTGCACAATGGAACCCGTCCACAGATTGTACAGAGAACAAGCTACCTGAAAATATGCTGGATGTGCGGTAACACCTACGAGAGCAAACGATATGATTCTGTGGCTTGTTCGTCCAGGTGCTCCAATAATATTGCCTATGCCATGAAAAAAGGCATGAACCCACCGGCAAATATGGACCGGTTAACAAAAGAAAAACGAGTGAAAGATTTGTTGGATCGCTTCGGATATGAATAAAATAAATGCCCCGAGAGGGCATTTATTTTACTCTATTTCACGGTTTATACTTACTGTCATTCCACCACCAACTTCATCACTCCGTGTTCTTTGCATTCCACCAAATAGGTTCCTGCATTCCATTGTCTTATGTCTATAATGATTTCTTGACTGCTGATTTCGGCTTTGTACATTCGCTGTCCTGATGCACTGCTGATGCGAAGGCTTCCTATGGTGCGGCCATTATTGGTCTTTATTACAACCTGCCCACTGCCCGGGTTGGGATAAATGGTAATCGCCTCATTCCCGGCTCTACTGGTAATGCCTCCAGTGTGGTCTTCTATAACAATTAGTTTTTCTGCGGTTTTGGTGCAACCATCCTGTGTTACCTCCACCAGCACCGTATATTCACCGGGTTGATAGTAGCCATGCTCTATGTCTTTGCTACCGCTACCACTGAAACCGTCTCCAAAATCCCACTCCCAGCTCTCAGCGTAGGCATTGTTGTTTACAAAATTTACAAATACATATGGCTGGCTTTGGGTGATGTAAAACGTGTCCTGATAGCCTGCCGTTTGTATGCGCGGGCGGAACCAGTGGCAGTCTTCTACCGCAGGCTCATAATACCGTGCCACTCCATAAGCCGGCAAATACCCGCCTACCTGAGTGAAGTACCCACCTACATACAGCTCGTCTTTATAAACATACAAGGACTCAATTGAATTGCTTACCCCCCCCCCGGGTTCCGACCATTGCTCACCATCCCATTTGGCCAGATGGTTGGCCGGAATGCCATCTACCTGAGAAAACATGCCGCCAATGTACAAGTCTCCATGATACATCTGTATCGCATGACCGTTAACCTGAGAACCTGCTGTCCCAATAAGGTGAAAAGACTCTCCGTCGAAGCGAAAAACAGAAATACCTGCAATATACAAATCGTTGTTTATGGTATCGGTAAGCAAACTACTAACTCCCGCCTGAAATTGATTGCCATTTTTATCATAAACATTTGTCCAGACCTGCCCGTTGTATTTCCCCAGACTACAAACATACTGACCACCCCCTACCGAAAAGCATGAGTATAAACCAACATACAAGACATCGTTATAAACCTCTATACCCCTACAAGGAGTGGAATAGGGAGAAGAGCTATAAAACGCAGTATCGTTCCATTTAACCAAAGGCCCCCAATTGTTTCCGTTTACATTTATGCCATAATTACCTCCAATATACAATGTATCGCGGTACACCTGAAAATAGTTTATCGTTCCGGCACCCATTACGGCAGTGCCCACCCGTTCCCATTCCGTACCATTCCAAACGGCTAATTTTGAGATGTCATCAGGGTTGGTAATATCATCGAATGAACCGCCAATATATAAACGACCGTTGTATAGGCCTACAGAATAAACTGCCCCATAAGTTTCACCTATATAAAATGATATTGTTTCACCATCCCATCCATACGCTGCTATCCCAGTACTTATATTCGAATTATTTGATGATAGGTTTCCAACCATTACCAAAGTATCATTATAAGTCACAAAGTCATAAAAATTTCTTCCAACAGGTATGTTTGGTAAAGTATCCCAGCTTTGTGCCTTGCCTTTTTGGGCAAAGATTAATAAAGCCAATCCTAGCATTACAAAAGTCCATATCTTAATATTGAACCCCATTCTTAGTTTTTTTACAAATTTAATATTATGTAAATTGCCTATAGCAAATGTAAACCTTATTATGTGTGTTTCGGCAATAAATTTTTCAAGGCATGTCCCATTATTAGGGGTTTGGCTTACATACTTTTCCTATCAATCTTAATCAGGACGAAAACCAGGCAGCCCATCAGCACAAGAACTATCACATCGAGCCAGATGATGCCGGGCTGTTTTTCTTTTGCATAGGGGTTTTCATGGATAATCTTCTCCACCGGTATTTCTTTTACGTGAACAATGGTATCCGGTTTTTGAACGGCCTCTATGTACACCGTATCGCGAACCTGGTGGATTCGCACCGTGAGCTTTTCCTTTTCAATGGTAATGGTATCTTGCAAACGGCTGTAATGAACCAAGGTATCAATCCTTACCTCCGGGATCAAGGTAGTATCCTGGATGCGGATGGTGTCCTTCGTCACCAATTCCGGATGTAAGGCAACCAGCCGGTGAAGCCTTTTCTCTGCAGAGCATGAAGAAAACAACATTGCAATCACAAATAAACACAGAAGTGAAAGCTTCCATGTCAGATGTCTGAAGTCAAAAGTCAAATGTGGCTTAGACCGATTTCCCTTGCTATTAGTGATTAATTTCATAATATTCGTTTTTTACATTTTACATAAACACATTTTACATTTTCACATCCACTTTTGACATCTGACATTTGACATCTGACATGTTCAAATCAATCCTTCATCCGCAAACGAGTAATACGAGCTATTCGTAATAATCACATGATCGAGCAATTGAATATCCATCAGCTTTCCGGCATCCTGCACCTTTTTGGTGAGGTCCTGATCTTGTTTGCTCGGGTTCAGGTTACCAGACGGGTGGTTGTGGCTCATGATTACAGATGTTGCCAATGAGTTCAACGCCACCGAAAACAACAGCCTCAAATCTGCCACAGTTCCGGTGATTCCTCCCATACTCAGCACATGGTAACCCAGCACGGAGTTGGACCGGTCGAGCAATAAAACAATCATCTCTTCCCTAGTGTCTATTTGCTTGCTCCAGATGTCCGTTAAAATATCATACGCATCTTTGGAGCTGGTAATGGATTTTCTGTCGCCCGATATCTGTTTTTTGCTGTACACAATACGAACTCTCGGAGGTCTTGATGTAACTACTGCTTTCCCTAGTCCTTTGAGTTGCTGCTTACGTTTAAAAAGCCAAATCCCAACAGTTATAGAAACTATGGTCAACGATATGATAATATATGTATAGGCTGTTTTCATGCCAGGTTGCGGAATTCGTCAATGTTCAGGTTCCTGCCCGGACAGGCTGTGGAGTTGCCCGGGATCTCTTTATGTCCATACACGGCCAGGTTCTTTTTCAGCAGCTTCTTCAGGTAACGAATCAGCCATTTTAGCGAGGTTTTCTGGGCTTCGGTGGGTTGCTCGTTCTCGAAGTTGCCGTTCAGCTCTATGCCAATACCGTTCTGGTTCCCGTTGATGGTATGCCAGCTTTTTGCCGTGAGCTTGTTTACCTGGTATATGGTTCCATCAGGCTCAATACCGAAGTGATACGCAATACCCGGGGCTTTCAGCCTGCCGTTTGGGTCGATATGCCATCTTGCAAAATCCCATACGGTAAACTTACCTGCCGGTGATGCGGAATGGTGGATGATGATGCGGTCGATGTCGCTCAAACTGCGCTGTGTGTATTCCCCTTTGCGGGGCAGCTGGTCAATAATATCTTTTATCATTT
>JAGOLH010000071.1 GCA_017994175.1 Bacteroidales bacterium
GGACACCTACATCATCGTCGGCTACAAATCCAACAATTACCTACAACACACCGGGTACATACAATGTAAGTTTAACCGTTACCAATGCTTACGGCAACGACTCTGAGGTTAAAAACGGATATATTACAGTGGTACAACCATCAACTAATTTCAGCCTCGATTTTGAAGCCTGCAGCGATTTTCAGGTTGACAATTTTAGTCCATGGGTAACCCTTGATGTTGATGGGATACCCACCACAAACCTAACCGGAGTCTCGTTCATGCATTCAAATTATACAGGTTCATTCATTGCTTTTAATCATACTTCAACCAATCCGGATGCCAGCACTGAGTACGCGGCTCACGGTGGAGAACGTTGCGGTATTTGTATGCCTTTAAACTCGGGCAGCAACAACGATTGGCTTATTTCTCCGCAAATTACCCTGCAAAATGGTGCAAGCTTCGCATTTTGGGCTAAATCTGCATCATACTTAGGTATGGGCACATTCAATGTCTTAATTAGTACCACTACAAACAACCCGGCCAGTTTTTCAGCTCTACCGCAAGGAAGCAACCGACAGGGACCGACTGTATGGGGTGAATTTGTCTATACCCTAAGCGCTTATGCAGGGCAAACGGTTTATGTTGCTATTCAGGTAACCTCAACAAATGGATATGGTTTGATGCTGGATGATATTACACTGAACTCATCTACCGACATCTCTGGACAGGATGTATTTGATTTCATGCTATATCCAAACCCCAACGAAGGTAGCTTCATGATTGATGCCGGAGACTACAACGGAGATCTCGCGATTGAAGTTTACAACATTAATGGTCAGAAGATTAATGTCAATCAGTCTGTTAATGGCAAAATGCTTTTTGTTGACTTGCAGGATGCAGCAAACGGATTTTACTTTGTAAGAGTAAAATCCGAAAACGGAATAAGAACATTTAAAGTTTCGGTAATTAGATAGTTCTTCACCAATAAAAAAGAAGAGGCTGCCCTAACGGAGCAGCCTCTTCTTTTTAGGTACTTGGGGTTAATTATTTAACTGCGACTTCTTCGTAATAATATTTTGTAACGATATCGCAACCATACGCAAACACCCGTTGATAATTGTCTCCGGCAGTATAGCAGAACTTCTGCTGAAGAAACTTGCCATCCATCAGAGCAGAGAATTCTGCCATTATTTCGGAATTCGAGACAGGATTCTTCACCCCGAATCGGAGCATTAGTGCATTTATCTGTCCAGCATTTGTGATATCAACAAGCGGTTTCATTCCAGCATCGAAGTTTTGAATTATTCTATGTGAGTTTGTAAAACTTCCCCCACTTTCAAAAGGAGTACTGGCAGGCAATATCAAATCTGCCATTGCCGCTGTTTCGGTAATTATGTAATCGTTAACAACAATAAAATCCGATTGTTTCAGCATCGCTTGTATATGCTTCTTATCGATAGCGCAACCCACAGGATCTTCTCCGAAAATGAATAGGTTTTTCAATTTACCGGAAAGCAGTAAATCGCCTGTACATTTTTCGTTAGGCTCTGCCACAGGCACTCCCCAAAGCTTTTCCAGTGTATTCCGAATCATAGCCGAATTGTAATCGGTAGTTCCGGGAGCCAGGCAGCAGTTCACTCCCATATCAATCAAACCCTGCGAATTGTTCTTTTCTTTCAAACTAAGAATGCCGGATGCAAGTTTTCCTTGTTTTCCGGTTATCATTGCAAGGTTTCTTATTTCGGTAGCAGTATTGCCTGATATTTCTTTTTCGGCAAATACGATAACCGAGTTCATTTGCGTATTATATGCAAGTGCAAATTTTTCGACATCCGATTTGCTACCGGCTTTTGTTACCAGATCTTCGTATTTCTCTTTAAGCAATGCTGCTTTATACAGGTCAAAGTCGTTGCAATGATGTCCGATATACATTCCATTTTCGAGGCCATTGCTCAACAAATAATAATTAACAGCCTTAATGAAATGATATAATGATGCAATTCGGGTTGTTTTATCGACTTTATGTTCCAGTTTGGGATTATGGGTAGTGGTAAACAGTTCAACCCTGGTCTTCTTAGCACTCCTTGCTTTATTCAGCACATAACCTATGCTGGCATTATCATAATACAGCTGCGAGGAAAACAGGTAAACCGTAGCCGCTTGCTCCAGCTCATGAATACTAACATTCTTTACAGAGTTAAAAATATGTCCATCGCCTCCGAATAAATAATGAAAGCTTTGAATATTATTAGTTTTAACTCCGGCACGTGCTAGCTTCTGAACCAGATATTGTTCCTCATTCGTGAGGCGTGCTCCTGCAAAAAATGCATTCTCAGCAGGTTCAACCGATTTAATCCTCTCAACAATTTTACTAAAAGCCTCCTCATAAGATATGGGTTCAAAAGCTCCGTTTCTCATAAGAAGTGGTCGTGAAATACGTTGCGATTGATTGAAAAACCGGTATCCGAATTTCGAAAGTGGATCGATGCTTCTATCCGGGTTAACTATGCCTTTTGCTCCTGTAACCCTGAATATGAAATCATTTTTATGGTGAATTGTAATTTTTTCGCCTAGGCCACCCAATGGACTTATTGTTTCGAATGAATCAGTTTTCACAGGGCCCGGTTTGAACGGGAAGTTTTCGGTGATAGCACCTGTTGGGCATGTTGATATACATAACCCGCAGGCATCGCACGATGTTTTAGCCAATGATTCTCCCATAGCAGGAGCGACTACAGTTTCGAAACCTCTTTTCATCAGTCCGATTGCATTGGCTCCGGCCATTTCGTGACAAATTCTCACGCAACGGGCGCACAGTATACATTTATTGTTATCTATTTCAATTAGCTTATGCCTGAAATCGACAGGAATGTTGTTGTAGCTTCCAGAGTATTTCTTTTGTTCCGAGCCATATTCAGTGGCATATTTTTGCAAATCGCAGGAAAAGAATTCACTGCAACCACATTCAAGGCAACGTTGTGTTTCGTCGAGAGCAGCATTTTCGCTGGAGTAACCCAACTCGACCTCTTTAAAATTAAAACGCTTAGCGGCTTCAAGCACCGGCATTTCCTGACGGTGTTGTTTCTCGAAATGTCCTTTATATTCCGTTTCGTTGAGTTTGCGGAAGTTATCCTTTCTGCTTACAAATTCATCCGGTGTTTTTGAGATGGTTTCACCCATAAGGTACTGATGGCAGCTCCGTGAAGCAATCTGAGCCTGAGCAACAGCTTCGATTATTGTAGCCGGTCCACTCACACCATCACCCGCTGCAAACATTCCGGGAACGCCTGTCTGTAACGAAATAGCATCCGCCTCAATATCGCCCCAGCGAGTTATTTTCAAAGCTCCGTTTGTAAGGTTTTTATTTATATCCTCAAGGAAATTCACATCTGTTTTCTGACCAATGGCAGCAAGAATAAAATCGGTTTTCATATCGTATTCCGACCCCGGCATTTCAACAGGGCGTCTTCTACCCGAAGCATCAGGTTCTCCCAGAGCCATTTTAATCAGGCGCACAGATTCTACTTTACCATCAGGCGTTTTATTCACTTTTACCGGATTGGTTAAAAACAAATATTCAACTCCTTCAATTTTTGATTCATGAATTTCGATTGGGTTAGCAGGCATTTCTTTTTCAGTACGTCTGTAAACCACATAGACTTTCTTTGCCTTGCATCTAATCGATGTTCTGCAGCAATCCATTGCTGTATTTCCCCCGCCAACCACCATCACTGTTTTTCCAGAAAAATCGGCCTTTTGTCCGGTTACTTCCATATTCCTGAGGAAATCGATCCCCGAATACACTCCTTCGGCATCTTCTCCTTCAGTACCGAGCAAGGTGCCTTTCTGCGACCCAATGGTTAACACAAAACTATCGTATTCATCCCGAATTTCGGCAAAGCTCAGGTTTTCTCCCAGTTTTTTATTGCAGAAAATACGCACCCCAAGTTCAGTGATTGTAGTAATTTCCTGATCGAGAATATCGTTGGGTAGTCTGTATTCCGGAATACCATAGCGTAACCAGCCACCTGGTTTGGGCATTGCTTCGTAAATATCGCATTGATGACCTTTTTGCTGCAGCCAGTATGCCGCTGACAATCCACCCGGTCCTGCTCCGATAATTGCAATTTTTTTACCGGTTGAAGGCGCAACGGGAGCTTTATAGTGGTTGTCGGAATTCAGGTCTGCATCTGCTGCAAAACGTTTCAGATAATCAACCCCCACACCTGCTCCTTCATCTAAAAAATTCCTCCGGCAATTAAATTCACAGGGCCTTACACAAACCCTTCCACATATTGCAGGCAAAGGATTTTTCTCTTTTATCAGTTTGATGGCTTCGGAATATTGCCTTTTCTCAATCAGGCTAATATAACCCTGAACATCAACATGTGCCGGGCAGGCTATTTTGCATGGACCTACGCAATCGGCATAGTGGTTGCTCATAATTAAATCGATTGCCGTTTTGCGTGCAATCTTAACTCGTTGGTTTTCGGTTGATATCTTCATACCATCCATTACACGAGTAGAGCAGGAAGGCTGAAGATTCTTCATTCCTTCAATTTCGACAACGCAGACAAAACACGATGAATAAGGAGCCAGTCGTGGATCGTGACATAAGGTCGGGATTTTAATGCCAATCCTGTTGGCAAGATCAAGTATGGTTTCGCCTTTTATTGCTTCATATTCAGTATTATTGACAAAGACTTTTATCATGGGTTCATTTTTTTTAAGTTAAACTGATTGCATTAAAATTACAATTTGTGTAGCATGAGCCACATTGAATACACTTATCCTGATGAATGAAATGGGGCTTCTTTTTTTCACCAGTAATTGCTTTGGTGGGGCATTTAACTGCACAAATTGTACATCCTGTGCATTTGGTTTCATCAATCTGATACGTAATCAATTTTTTGCAGACTTTTGCAGGGCATTTTTTCTTGTAAATATGTGATTCATATTCATCGCGGAAATAGCGAATGGTTGACAACACTGGGTTCGGGGCTGTTTGACCCAACGCACACAGAGAGTTTTCGATAATTCGTTTGCCGAGGTCTTCCAGTTTTTCTATATCTCCATCTTCACCCTTACCATCGCAAATGCGTTCAAGTATTTCGAGCATTCGTTTTGTTCCGATTCTGCAAAAAGTACATTTACCACACGACTCTTTAACAGTGAAGTCCAGGAAAAATCGCGCGATATCAACCATACAAGTAGTTTCGTCCATAACCACCATTCCCCCTGAACCCATAATGGCTCCGGTGGCCTGCAACGAATCGTAATCAATAAGAGTGTCGCCAAGATGCGCTGGTATACAGCCACCAGAGGGGCCTCCCAGCTGAACGGCTTTAAACTTTTTGTCGCCGATGATTCCTCCACCTAGTTTGTAAATAATTTCGTTTACGGTGATTCCCATAGGAACTTCAACGAGACCACCATTTTTAATTTTCCCTGTCAACGCAAACACCTTGGTCCCTTTTGACTTTTCGGTACCATAGGCAGCATATTTTTCCGGACCATTATTGATAATCCACGGAACATTTGCCCAGGTCTCCACATTGTTTATATTGGTTGGTTTCGACCACAAACCTGATTCGGCCGGGAACGGTGGTCTTTTATTAGGCATTCCTCTTTTACCTTCGACTGAAGCAATCAATGCAGTTTCTTCGCCACATACAAAAGCGCCTGCACCTTCTTTCACATGGATGTCGAAATTAAAACCCTGGATGCCGAATGCATTTTTACCCAGATAACCCTTTTCCCTTGCTTGTTCAAGAGCAATATTGAGGCGTATAATGGCAAGCGGGTACTCTGCCCTGCAATAGATAACTCCATCGGTAGCACCAATGGAATAGGCGCAAATAATCATACCTTCGAGTACCGCATGTGGGTCACCCTCAAGCAGGGATCTGTCCATAAATGCCCCCGGATCGCCCTCATCAGCATTACAGATAACATATTTTTCATCGCCGGAATATGCTTTTGCAAACTGCCACTTTTTTCCTGTCGGAAAGCCGGCGCCTCCTCTACCCCGTAAACCTGAATCGAGAACCATCTGAATTACAGAGTCTCCTGTAATTTTTTCAGAGGCAATTCTTTTCATAGCTGTATATGCACCGTTTTTCTCGGCTTCTTCAATGTTTTCAGGGTCGATATATCCGCAATTCCTCAGGGCAATTTTAACCTGACCATCGAAATAGGCTTTACCCGGCAAATCAAGTTTATCGTTAAACACAACATAACTAAGCAAAGGCTGATTATGTTTGGTATGATATTCTAAAATTTCAACGATGCGCTTTTCATCGACAGCACCATACAACCATGTTTCATGACCATTATTAATTTCGACAAGCGGTTCATTAAAACACATTCCAATACAGCTGGTTTTAGCAAGGTCGAAATTATAAATTTCATCTTTCTGCAATTCCTGAAGTTTATTATATGTTTTTCCGGCACCGGCAGCGATACCACAACTGCCCAAGCCTACTGTTACTTTAACTTTTTCCATTCTGTTCAATTTGAATTAGTTTTTGCTTTCTTCGATATCTCTCTGATTACTTTAACTGCCGATTTACCATCGAGTTTGCCATAAGTATTGTTGTTAACCATCATTACCGGTGCTAATGAGCAACAGCCTAAACAAGCAACTGATTCAAGTGTAAACAAACCATCCGGGGTTGTTTCACCATCTTTAATATGCAATTCCTCGGCCAATGCTTCACCTACGGCATTCGCATTTTGTACATGGCATGCGGTTCCATGACACACTTTAATAATATTTTTTCCTACCGGATTCAGTCTGAATTGGGTGTAGAAAGTAGCAACACCGTACATATCGCTAACTTCGAGTCCGGTCTCTTTTGCAATTTTATCGAAGGCGGCTCTGGGAAGATACCCAAAAATAGCCTGAGTGGATTGAAGGATAGGAATAATACTTCCTTTCTTGTTTTTATATTTCCCGATTACTTCATCCAATTCATTTGTAATCACAAGCGCATCAAGCTGCTTGTCTTGACTATGGTCAGCATAAATTCTCTTTATTCTCATAATACAGGGCTTAAAATTTTCCAGTAAAATTAAAAAAAGGGGCTTAAAAAAGCCCCCCTAAACAAACAAAAAAGCAACTAAACAACTCCGTGAGCGATCATTGCATCGGCGACCTTAACAAAGCCTCCAATGTTGGCGCCATCAACGTAGTTAACAAAGCCATCAGCTTTGGTACCATATTTTACGCAAGTAGCATGTATATCCTTCATAATCTGGTGCAGACGGGCATCAACTTCTTCGCGTGTCCACGACAATCGCATCGAGTTTTGACTCATTTCAAGTCCTGAAGTTGAAACACCACCGGCATTGGCAGCTTTTCCGGGGCCAAAGAGAATCTTATTCTTGAGATATATTTCGATTGCATCGGGTGTTGATGGCATGTTAGCACCTTCCGAAACACAGATACAACCGTTATTGACGAGAGTTTCAGCTTCTGCACCATTTATTTCGTTTTGTGTTGCGCAAGGCAATGCTACATCGCATTTCTTAATCCAGGGGCGTTGATTTGCATGGTATTCGCAGCCGTATTTTTCAGCATATTCTTTAATACGTCCACGTTTTACGTTCTTGAGATGCATTACATAAGCAAGTTTTTCGTCATCTATACCTTTGGGGTCGTAAATGAAACCTTCGGAGTCGGAAAGGGTAACTACTTTTCCGCCCAGTTCATTCACTTTTTCTACGGCATATTGAGCCACATTACCTGAACCAGAAACAGCAACCATTTTGCCCTCGAAGCTTAAACCACGGGTTTTTAGCATTTCCTGAGCAAAATAAACACAACCATATCCGGTGGCTTCAGGACGTATTAGCGAACCGCCCCATTCCAGTCCCTTTCCGGTAAGAACTCCGGTAAATTCATTACGCAGCTTTTTATACATGCCGAACATATAACCTATTTCGCGTCCACCAACACCAATATCGCCTGCTGGCACATCGGTGTCAGGTCCAATATGACGGAACAATTCCATCATTAGGCTTTGGCAGAAACGCATCACTTCTGCATCGGATTTGCCTTTCGGGTCAAAATCAGATCCCCCTTTGCCACCACCCATGGGTAATGTGGTGAGAGAATTCTTAAATACCTGTTCGAAAGCAAGGAATTTCAGCACACCGAGAGTAACCGTCGGGTGAAAGCGCATACCACCTTTATAGGGTCCGATAGCACTATTCATTTCAATGCGGTAACCCCTGTTAACTTTGATTTCGCCTTTGTCATCCATCCACGGAATCCTGAATATTATAATTCGTTCAGGCTCGACCATTCTTTCAAGGATTTTCGCATTTTTATACTTAGGATTTTCCTCAACATAGGGAGTTAACGACTCTACTACCTCTCGAACAGCCTGATGGAATTCAGGTTCTGCTGGGTTTTTGGCAATTACACCTGCCATGAAATCATCGACGATTTGCTGATACTTGCTCATTGTTTTAAATTTTAAAAAGTTTGACCAAAAATTAATTCTGGTATAAATGTAAATAGTAAATTTTTACATTTCAAAGCGCAGTTAAGCACTGAAAATAAATATTTACCTCTAACGCACTCATAATCAATACCTAAAGCCTATTTATGTTTTGCAGCATTTTTACATATTTTGACCCATAACATGATTATTATCATTTTTTTAGACTAGTATGACTTTTGTCATGTTTTTAAACAGTGGTATATAACATTGTTTTTGTTATACTGATTAATTATAATATAGTTTAGCTGTTATTGTTTTGAATATCAACTTTTTATAATAACTATTTATACATTAATTTTTCATTTTTCCTTATTATCCTCAGTTTTTTGGATTACATAGGGTTTTGTTCTATGTTTGTTAAAAATGTGAATCATGAAGCTTAGTATTGCCTTTTTATTGGTTTTATGCTCCAGTTATTTGTATGCCACCACATATTATGTAACCACGACTGCTGATGCAGGGAACGGGTCACTTCGTCAGGCAATTACCTCTGCAAACGGAGGTCCCAATAATACAATAGCTTTCAATATCCCTTCAACAGACACAGGCTTTGATGAGCAAACTGGTGTGTTCACTATTCATGTCAGCACCCTGCTACCTGCAATTCAAATGATTAACATGACCATCGATGCCACGACTCAACCGGGAAACACCAATATTTACGGTCCGGAAATTTGTTTAATGGGAAACGAATCGCTGAATTACGGATTGCTTATTCCTACTTATGGAAACGTAATTAAAGGTTTTATCATCAATGGGTTCAAATGTGGGGTACTGATTTATAAAACCGCATATCTAAGCTGCAATAACAATACAGTCAGCGACTGCTACCTGGGTGTAAATTATGATGGTAGCATGTCTGCCCCAAACGAAATAGGTATAGCAATTTACGATGACGCAACCGGCAACACCATTCGGGATAATTTGATTTCAGGAAATACATTGGCTGGAATAGGTATACAATCATCGAATACTAATTATATCTATGGTAACCGAATCGGTTGCGACAGAAATGTTAGTTTCGCCATACCCAATTACTATGGAGTAGCTATCGACTCATCGTCAAATAATATAGTTGGTGGCACCACCATGCAGCATCGAAACTATATCAGCGGCAATACCTATGCCGGCGTTGCCATCAACTCGGTTTTATCGCACAACAATATTGTAAAAGGTAATTTTATCGGTGTAAATTCGTCTGCAATTGCCCCCTCCGATACCCTATCCAATTATTACGGTGTAGCCATTAACGAATCGTCTAATAATATTATTGGAGGAAGTACTACGTCTGAACGAAATATTATTTCCGGCAATCTTGAAGCCGGTGTGGCTATTCTTGGTACATCAGCCACGGATAATATTATTATAGGTAATTATATCGGGCCCAATGCAGATGGCACCGATTCAATTGCCAATGGAAATGGAATCCTTCTCAATGGGGCCAATGGTACAATAATTGGCAATACTTCGGCTGGAGGGGGCAATGTGATTTCCGGAAATCATCTCTCCGGTATTTCGATGGCTTATAGTGGCACAGAAAACAACATTGTTAAAGGGAACCTGATAGGAACTGACAAGACCGGAATGAATGCATTGAGCAATCACACCGGCATCTATTTATTCAGCAATGCCAACAACAATATTATTGGTGGCACAGGGGAAGGTGAAAGAAACATTATCTCGGGTAATTATGAACTTGGTATTTCGATGGAGGCAGTTTCGGGAAACATTGTTGCCGGAAATTTTATCGGTCCTGATATAAGCGGAACCGGAACGTTTTTTATGTCTGGCGATATATCTATTCAAGGTAATGGCTTATATTTCAATTCAAATTCAACCGGAAACAGTGCTGTGGGGAACCTGATTTCCGGGAACAGGGTGTATGGACTGATTTATTATGGTAATTCTTCTGATAATAGTTGCGAAAACAATTTTATTGGTGTTGATATTACTGGGAACACTGCCTTACCGAATGCAACGGGTATTTGCGTTGACGGAGCAGCCAATCACAATCCTATTACGGGAAATGTACTTTCAGGCAATCTCGCTTATGGAATTTTTATTGTAACCACAGGGACCTATTATAACGAACTGAAAGGCAATAAAATCGGCACCAACGCCGATGGTACGGCAGCCGTACCCAATCAAATAGGTCTTATTATCGGAGGAGGTGCAAAACAAAATATAATTGGCGGCTCATTGCCAGAACATAGAAACATTATTTCGGGAAATACTTTCGAAGGGATTGAAGTTGCTGATATTACTACCATGTACAACACTATATCCGGAAATTATATCGGCACCGATATTACGGGCAGTCAGGCTATACCCAATTTTAACGGGATTGGCTTTGCAACCCGCCCTTCTCATAATACAATCAATAACAATGTTATCAGCGGAAATGAAAACATCGGTGTGATACTGTATGAATTTTCCGACTCAAATACGGTTGTCTCTAATTATATAGGTACTATGGCTGATGGCGTAACCGCCCTAGGGAACGGATTTGCAGGAGTTGTGATTGAAAATTCGAATCATAATTCTATTGGGCAGGTAGCAATGGGAAATACCATTGCTTTCAATGGCACTGCAGGGCTTGTTGTTGCGGACGAAAACTCATTTGGAAACACTTTTTCGGCCAATCTGATTTACAGCAACAATTCCATGGAAATAGACCTTTTCCCTGCAGGTGTTGCAACAAACGACGCGGGTGATAGCGACTCGGGGGCAAACATGCAGATGAACTATCCGGAGATTACTCAGGCAGCTTATGATCCGGTAGAAGGCATCGCTTTGATTGAAGGAACCATCGATAATACAGTGAACGGAAGTGCAGGCGGCATCCGCATCGAAGTTTTCCGCAGCAACGAAAGCAATCCTTTTCAGCATGGCGGAGCTGATTTGTATCTGGGTTCGGGCTATGCAAACGCTTCTGGGGAATGGCATGTGTGGGCACCAAACCTAACCGATAGCGATAAAATAACGGCAACAGCCACCGATACCGAAGGTAACACCTCAGAGTTCAGTTTGAATTCAGATGTATTTGTGGCATCTCCCGAAATTCTTTATCGTACAAACGAATTTACCATATTTCCAAACCCGGTAAACGAGAATGTTTGGATCAGCTCCGATAAATGGGGAAATTACCCATATCGATTTACATTAACTACAAGCGACGGAAGATTGGTATGGACGAAGGAATGCCTGCGCATTGACAAAAGCATTATGCTTGAACTCGGAGAGAACGTTATTCCTTCCGGCATGTATTTTTTAAGCATATATAAAGATGGAATCATTACCACTACAAAAAAAATTGCTGTAATCAAATGAAATTTTATTGTGCCTATATAAAAACGTTAGTATTATTTATCGTACTACTAATTGGTAATCAGGCAATTGCAAATACATTTATTGTTACCAATACTGCCGATTCTGGTAATGGGTCGCTACGATGGGCAATACAAAACTGCAACATATACCCCGGTAGTCATACAATTCTGTTTAACATTCCCGAGTCGGATGGCAATTACAATGAAGCACAGGGCGTGTGGCGGATTGATTTAACTTCGAACCTGCCTATGCTGAATCACAGCAATGTTCTAATTGATGGACACAGCCAGGCTACCTATAGCGGAGATAAAAACCCCTATGGACCAGAAATAGTTCTGGATGGCGGAAATAACGACTGGGCCGATTACGGTATTAACATTTACAATGCTTCAGGGATTACCATTCAGGGTTTAATTATTGGGGGTTTTGTGGTGGGTATTCAAATGACTGGAGAAAATGCTTTTAACAATACGATTTCGGGCAACTATATCGGTTGTAATTACAATGCTACAGAATCGAACGGGAATACACATGGAATTTATATTTTAAGTGGTCCGCACAATAATATCATTGGCGGAAACACCCCTGTCGCACGTAACATATTATCAGGCAACAACCACACAGGCATGCGGGTAGTGAATGCAAGCTACAATACCATTCAGGGAAACTATGTGGGATTGAATCGGACCGGAACTGCAGCACTGCACAACTACGATGGTATAAGCATTGAAGGAATATCGCAATATAATCTGATCGGTGGATATACTCCAGAAGAAAGAAATTATGTTAGCGGGAATATGAACTACGGAATTCCTGCATTCGGGATTGGCTGCTACTACAATATTATAGCCGGAAACTACGTCGGTACGGATATTACAGGGAACAATGCCATTCCCAATACTTACGGAGTTCTTTTCGACGACGGAGCATGTTACAATACCCTTGGAGGCATAACCGAGGGTGCAGGTAACCTGCTTTCGGGAAATTCAGGTTATGGCGTTTTCATTTATAACTTTGGAACAATGAAAGATACTGTCAGAGGGAACCTGATAGGCACAAACGCTGAAGGAACAGCAGCTGTTCCCAATGCAAACGGCATTGTGATAGATGGTCCCTCCTACCAACATACCATCGATAATAATGTAATTTCAGGGAATTTGCAGATGGGAATTGATATTCACATTGCAGGAAGCGATAGTAATATTGTAATAAACAATAAAATAGGCACAGATATTTCAGGGATGAATCCGCTTGGAAATTTAATTGATGGTATCAGGATTGCCGAAGGTCCCGATAACAACATTATTGGTAGACCCGGACAGGGAAATATTATTGCTTATAATGGCGGAAACGGAGTAACAATTATGACCGCTGCTGAGCAAGGGAACACAATTTCGGGAAACAGTATCTATGCCAACGAAGGTTTAGGGATTGACCTTTTCCCTGAGGGCATTACTGCAAACGACGAAGGAGACTCCGATTCCGGTCCAAATTCTAACATGAACTTTCCGGTTATTACACAAATTTCTATTAGCACAAATGTTCAGCTTTGGGGGCATGTCGACAGTCCTGGTGCTGACGAAATTACAGTTGAATTTTTTAAAAGCGATTACTACCCTTCTGGTACAGGACAAGGCCGGGAATATATAGGCAGTTGCAGTACTGATGCATCGGGAAATTTCAGTTACTCAATTGCTGGAGGATTAAGTGGTGCCATTTATATATGCACCACAGCAACCGATGGATCAGGAAACACCTCCGAGTTTTCGGCAAACAAATTATGTGTACAAACAGGTATTGATCAACATGTTGAAGTTACAGAACCAGTGAGCATTTATCCGAATCCTGCAGCAACGAGCTTTCGGTTTAATAATTTTGAAATTGGACGTCGGTTTTTAATTGTAAACAATTCTGGTCAGGTAATGGGTTCGGGTATCTGGAAAGGAGACAATATCCCAGTGAGCTATTTACTGCCAGGGAGTTATTATGTGTTGCCCACCGATGTTGCAGCACATGTTATACTTCTAATTATTATGCGTTAATACTTTATTGGTTGCTAGAGCTGAAATTCACTTTTTTGTTTTTCGGTATTAAGCTAATAACTGTTAATAATTTTCCATAAAAGCATATGCTTTACTAATTGATATTTAAGAAATTTGAGCAAATATTCCAAAGAAATGAAAATACATCTGATAGCATGTGGTGGGGCTGTAATGCATAATCTGGCCATAGCGTTGCATAAAAAAGGGTATACGGTAACAGGTTCCGATGATGAAATATTCGAACCGGCCCGAAGTAATTTAGCTAAGTACAGACTTCTTCCGGAAGCATGGGGTTGGTTTCCCGATAAAATAACGTCCGATCTACATGCGGTAATTCTTGGTATGCACGCACGGCGTGATAATCCGGAGTTGGTAAAAGCCCTGCAGTCGGGGGTAAAAGTGTACTCGTTTCCGGAATACCTATATGAGCAAACCAAAAACAAAACGCGTATTGTGGTTGGCGGAAGCCATGGTAAGACCAGTGTTACCTCAATGATTATGCATGTTCTCAACCGGTGCGGAATGCACTTCGATTATATGGTAGGTGCTAAAATAGATGGTTTCGACACTATGGTAAATATTGAAGAAGCCAACGAAATTGCTATTTTTGAAGGAGATGAATACCTCACTTCATGTATCGACCCTCGCCCTAAATTCCATTGGTACAAACCGCACATAGCGGTGCTTACTGGTATTGCATGGGATCATATAAATGTTTTTCCCACATTCGATGACTACATTCGCCAGTTCAGCATGTTTGT
>JAGOLH010000072.1 GCA_017994175.1 Bacteroidales bacterium
GAGCGGTGTATTGGGGTCATTCGGATCATCGAATTCGATATTCAGCGTTGATGGTGTTGTCCATGTGCCTGTACCATATGAAGGAATCGCATTCAGGTCTCCGCAATACCCGCAGAAAGTGGTATCGGGTCCTGCATTGGCTTCGGGTTTGCGAATGAAACGTATAGGCAGTGGTCCTGCTGTATCGGTGCAGAATCCGGGAGGTTCCGATTCAACGCCGGTTTCTTCAACCCAGATAAAGTTATGGATACCGTATTGGGTAACACACACAGAGTCGGGATTACCCTGGAATTCGTCCATGAAGTTGGCACTGGGTTCGTTCAGGTCGCGCCATGAACCGGTTATGCCTTCACCCGGGATACCTGCCTGTAAGCGGTTAAAGCACAATCCACAAGCGGTGGAGTCAGCAGGGTCGGTAAGGATCTCAGCTGTTGGAACGCGCCAGAAAGTAACCACAACCGTGTCGCGGTTTGTGCACATTCCGTTGGCTTCCTGCCAGATGAACTGACGTGGTCCGTACTGCTGCGAACAGATTGTGGTATGCGGGTCACTGGTATTTCCCCAGGTAACGCCAGGCATGGGTTGCCATGATCCGGGGAATCCTGCACTGGTGCAGTTCAGGGTTGTGCATTGCCCGCAAACGTTAAAATCGTCACCGGCAAAAATAAGCGGGATCTCAACAAATTTAATCGTAACGGTATCGGTAGTGTAGCAGCTGGGCATATTGGTGTTTGTTTCGCGCCACACAAAGCGGTATGTTCCCGGAGCTGAAACCGTAACGCTGGTAACAGGGTTGTTCTGATTCAGAATTGATGGAACACCCGGTCCGTCGTGGAAATACCACCAGCCCGTGGGAGTATATCCACCTGACAATGGGATGCTGTAATAAGCATGCAGTTCATACTCGTAACCACATATAGAATCGTTTACACCCGCATTAGCAAAAGGTTCATTATAAAATGTTACATACATAGTATCGATAGAAGTACATCCGGTGTTATTCATAATCCATAAAAATGAAACTTCAACATGGGCAGTATCTCCGAAACTTCCTAAAGAATCGATACAAACCGTTGCATAGGGATCGTTAATATCGTCGAATTCACATATAATATCTTTGGCAACCCATGTCCCGAAAGCCCAGCCTGAGCCAAGAGTGTCAGCTGCAAAAGTGAAGCAGTTGCCACAAACCTGCTCCCAGTTATCGGGGCCAACACTTGCGGAAGGTTCTCGGGCAAAGGTTACCGATACACTTGCTGTACCGAAACACTGTAATCCACCATAATTGCTTATCTCAGTCCATTCGAAATCAATGGTATTATATAATCCATCGTAGGGAGGGATAATTACAGTAGTACTTGTGCTTTGACTTGTACCGTTTACATAAGTCGGGAAAATCTGGACACCGTCGTCGTATGCGCGCCATTGCCCGGGGTTTTGGGAGTTGTAAACGACAAGGTTGTAGGTAACACCGCAAACAGTATCATGATTCATTGATGTTGTTGGCGTGGGTTCCTGAACAAAGGTAACGGTAACATTGTCCTGATCGAAGCAATCGCCATTGTATTCTGTCCATGTAAATACATAGGTCCCGTAAGAGGTTACACACACTTCCGATTCAGGATTTGTTGAAGCTGCAAACGAAGCCCCATTGCCACTCCATTGACCGTTTGAGCTGGGTAGGCTTAATACAGCACTCATGTCAGTACAGGTACCGCATACAATAGTGTCGTTGCCTGCAAAAGCGTTGGGGGTCTGGAGAAAATGTACCAGAATATCATCTGTTCCCGAACAAACTCCATTTGTTACATGCCATGTGAAGGTAACATCAGCATAAGTATTTACCAGAACGTCGATTTCAGGGCTTGAGATCATGGAGTTCCCCAGAGGAACAAAAGCAGCATTGGCTGTCCAGTATGCAATCATTCCTTCATCCGGAGGGCTGGCACTCAAGTGAATAGAAAGGGCACATGTGTCTAGTTCAGTACCGTTAATATGAGCTATTGGAACTGGGAACCAACGTACCGGTGTTCCGATGCAAATATTGTAACAAATATCAGCAGCATTCACATGACCTCCAACGTCATCTCCAGCAACTGCTGAAACATAATATGTAGTTCCAAATTGAGCACCCCCGGGCACATCGTTCATACAAAAGCTTGTGTTGTTGCTTTGAGAATAGATTGTTGGAGGATATGCGCCATTATGCAGAACAAACTCAACCATATCATTCCCGTCGAGAACGTGATTCCCATTGTGCAGGTCAGTGTCAGTGCATTCATTGGCGCAGAGCAATATGGGTTCCAGACTGACCATTGTTCCGGCATAGGTCTCACAATCGCAGTAATGATATCCGGAATAAACGAACTGTGAACATTGGTTGGCATCAGTTACCGTAATATTATATATTGTTCCGGAGGGGAAATTATGGGTAAAAGAACCAGTGAAGGATTGAAATCCTGATCCGAAATTTGCAAGGAAAGAAACAGGTCCACCCTGTGAGCCCGTTACATCAAAGCTGATAGTGTATTCAGTATTAATATCATTGCATTCATCAGTAAAATTACTCACAGTGATATTGTCGTAAACGGTTATTGTAATTTGGTCGTTATCGCTACACGGACCAACAATTGCATAGGTTATAGTATGATTGCCAGGTCCAGCAATGTCGGGATAAAAAGTGCCGTTTTCAACAGCAGCAGGAACGCTTGTGCAACTCCATGTTCCGCCACCGTCTTCAGCTTCCAGTTGGTATGGTGCTGCATTGGCGCACATTGGGCTTACGGGTTCAATAGTAGCGTCAGCCGGCAAGGTTTCAAATGTTTGTTGTGCTGAGGTCTGACATTGAATGTTTCCAGGTACATTTATCTGTTCATAAACTGTTAATGAATAAATGCAAGTGGATGGCGGAAAATCTTCGGTACCTGCTACAATTTGGGTTGACAGTGTGTTACTAGACCATCCGGGTATAGCACTGCATGTCCATTCCTGATTCACAATTTGAGAAGATACAGTATATGATCCTGCGGGTGCACCCGGAGGAACGATATATAGAGAAGCGGTTGATGCACTGCATGAATTATCGTTTATGGCTGAGTTTATTGATCCGGAATCATATACAAATGTTGCCTGTCCACAATCGGTCTGACCAATAAAGGTGATGGTTGTTCGGGTAAGTGAGCCAACATCAACGCCCTCACAGTCGTATATCTGCACCGACCAGCCTGGGTCAGCGGCGTTAGCCCCGTAAATTGTTCCCCAGGGTCCTACTGAGGCAAATGTGCCTGTCAACGGTGTTGGCATGTCGCATACACAGGGGGTATAGGTTGGATTTCCTGCGGGAAGGGCTGTGCCGCCAGGCGATGTGTGGGTGGCAAAGCAAAAATTGTTAACATTATTACCGCTGTTGCAAACCGTATTCTCGTCGCTTGGGTCACTACAACCCAAGGTTGTCCAAGGAATGCCAGTCCAGCTACCCTGAGCAGCACCCGGACCCCAGTCGGAAGCTGCCGGACATAATTGTACTACACCAGGGTTTCCGGGTTCAGTAGGTTGATTTCCGGGTGATTTCAAATAAAACCCGATATCGGAAACATAGGTGTGAGTTGCCCAAAAACATACTTTGATATATGTGTTTTCATCAATTTCAAAATTTGATCCGGGAGGGTCGTTAATTGTGTAAGAATTGTCCATGATTTGGGCAGTACCTTGCAGTGTAAATGATTCGCATCCCGGGGCAATTGGATCTATTTCAACATAACTTTGGTTTACCCAGACCCATGCACGGTAGCAATTAATTGTGGTTCCACAGGTAACCCTAGCCATATAGCAACCTGAAGTCAGGTTGTTTGCTGTAGCAGAAGTTTGCCCAATCGGAACAAAACTGATGCCATCGTAACGGAACCATGCCACACTGCATCCCGAAGCACTGACGGTAAGTGAGCCAACATTTGCCTCATCCTGTGTGCCGCAAAAAACATACACTAGGTCGTTTTGCCCACCGTTGTTAATAAATCCCGTACTGTAAGTGGTAGGGAATGAGCCACTCGCGCCGTTGGCCGTGATCTGTGCCTGTAGATTCAGACTGATACCAATAAACAGCAGTCCGGAAATTAAAATTGATACACTTTTGGAAATCATATTGTATCGGTTTTTATTATTATTCATTGATTAACATAAAAAAATCTTCTACGCTCATTGCTGTGCCATCAACAAAAACAGTTTTTACCTGCATTTTTCTGAGCACTTTATAAAACGTATTCCTGTAGTCATCTCTGTTCATAATTACTGTGCATCGCCTTGTATGTTCAATCTTTTCGGAAGAAGACCCGATGCTGAATTTTACAATATTGCTCATTTCATTTATTTCAGTAAAGAGCGGTTTCGAGCTTTCATCGTCATTTACATTGTATAATAAAAAATCGCGCACTTCAATGTATCCGTTAACTTCATTAAACCATGTGGCAGAGTTCGTAATTACAATATACCTGCCTTCAGTTAAGGTGTTCTCCTGTGAAAAAGCAGGCTGCACGATTAGCGTTAGCATAATGCAAAAAAAGCCGATTTTACTAAATTCTTTCATATTGTGTTGTTTTGAATTATTCATTAGCTCTAAAACTGCGAAATTTAATTATAATTTTCAAAAGTTCAAAATAAAGACAAATCTGCACACTGAAACGTTGCCTGTTTTGGTAAAATTGAACACTGGTTTCGTTAAAAATTATTATAAAATGCGATTTATTTGAGATGAAAAATAAGCGAACTCCAATGGTAGGATAGGTTTTGAATAATTATAATAATTGTAAAACAAAGCTTTGATAAATTAAAATTTCATATCGTTTTTGGAGAGGTGTACAGCATCATATTTGCTGTATCTGGTTCAAAAGAAGAATAACAATTGCAAAATGTTGGCTTTCCGGACTAAGGAAATGCCTGAGAAAATTATTAACAATAGGAAAAACTACAAACTATAGATATAATTTTGCCAAAAAAAACGGTGATTGATTTTTTGAATGATTTGAATGAGGCTCAACGCGAAGCAGTTGAGTATATTGATGGCTCCAGCCTTGTGATTGCAGGTGCGGGAAGTGGTAAAACAAGAGTACTGACATACAAAATCGCTTATTTGCTTGAATGTGGATACGATGCGCACCAGATATTAGCGCTCACTTTTACTAACAAGGCTTCAGGCGAAATGAAGGAGCGCATTGCTTCACTGGTAGGCGAAAGCTTATCGCACAATCTTACAATGGGGACATTTCACTCGGTTTTTTCCAGATTCCTCCGCACAGAAGCTTTGAATATTGGATTTACTAAGGATTTTACTATTTATGATACTGCTGATTCTAAGAATCTTGTAAAATCGTTGATTACTGAGCTGAACCTGAACGATGAATACTATAAGCCCAATCGCATTTATGCGCAAATATCAAAGTGTAAAAACAATCTTTTGCCTCCTGGCACTTACAGGCAGCACGATACTCTGCTGGAAGCTGATGCCAAAGCACGAATACCACAGTTTATCGATTTGTATGATGCATACTGTAAAAATTGCCGTAAATCGAATGTAATGGATTTCGACGATCTGTTGTATTACACAAACGTGTTATTCAGGGATTTCCCCGGTGTTTTGGCGAAGTATGCCGATAGATTCAGGTTTATACTCGTGGATGAGTATCAGGATACCAATCTTGCGCAGTATATAATCATTAAAAAGCTTGCATCTGTTCATCGGCGGCTTTGTGTTGTAGGCGACGATGCCCAGAGTATATATGGCTTCAGGGGAGCACGTATCGAAAATATATTTAATTTTCAATCCGATTATCCTGAATATAAACTTTTCAGGCTTGAACAGAACTATCGTTCTACACAGAATATTGTGGATGCAGCCAACTCCGTTATAAAAAAGAACTCGCGTCAGATAAGTAAAACGGTATTCTCCCGAAACGAAGAAGGGCAACCTGTTAAAGTGATGAAAGCGCTTACCGACCACGAAGAAGGTATTATGGTGGCGCATGCAATAACCGAAAGCATTTATAATAATCGTATACCATATTCCGAAATAGCGGTATTATATCGTACCAATGCACAGTCGCGTATCATCGAAGAAGCATTGCGTAAGCTAAATGTTCCATACAAAATTTATGGAGGCCTTTCGTTTTACCAACGCAAAGAAGTGAAGGACGTACTTGCCTACCTGAGGATTCTTATCAATCAGAAAGATAATGAGGCATTGCGCAGAATCATTAATTATCCGAGTCGCAAAATTGGTGTGGCAACTGTTGATAAATTGTTTTCGCTTGCTGAAGAAAACGAAATAAGTATTTGGGAGGTAATCAGGAACGAAAAGCTGTTGCACGATTCTGACTTCAACAGTGGCACAATTTCTAAGTTATCAAAATTTTGCGAATTGATAAACGAGCTTAGAGGACAGATTGAAGAGCTAAATGCCGCTGACTTGCTGGACCTGGTTATCAGGCGTACAGGAATTAAGCATGAATTGATGGAAGATAAAACACCTCAGGGTGTAAGTAGATACGAAAACGTAGATGAACTGATTAATGCGGCCAGAACTTACGTTGATGAACAAAGTGTGGTTGACCCGAACCAACTTGTTACAATTTCGTCGTATGTCGAAAATGTCAGCCTTCTTACCGATCAGGATTCCGACAACAAGGAAGATTTCCCGAAAGTTACACTGATGACTATCCACTCAGCAAAAGGACTGGAATTTGAGCATGTTTTTTTAGCCGGAATCGAGGAAGGACTTTTCCCCAATGCCATGTCGCTTGAAAGTGAATTAGAACTGGAAGAAGAACGCCGCTTATTTTATGTTGCTATTACGCGTGCAAAAAAAAGATTGACAATAACATATTGCGGATCGCGATACCGTTTTGGTTCAATAGCATACCCGAATCCCAGCCGGTTCATTACAGAAATCGACCCGAAGTTTGTCAGTTGGGCCGAAACAAGCCGTAATGCTAATAAAGCAACTCCTGAAAATATTGTGGTTTCAACCCAGGCGAATGCTCATAGCCGGCTAATCAGCCTGAAATCACATGACCTGACGGGTGGTGGCGTTGCTGCTCCTCAACAACATGATAACGAATTTATGCACCCCGATCAGGTGGTGCCAGGAATCGATGTGTTACACGACAGGTTTGGTAAAGGAAAGGTAATATCAACCGATTCATACGGTAACGATAAAACCGCTGTGGTCTTTTTCGAGAACCTTGGAAACAAGAAGATTCTGCTTAAATTTGCCAGGCTCAGCGCAATCAAATAATTTTGAATTATAATTAATTAAAGTAGTTTTGTAAAAACTTTCGCTATGGATTATAACACCCAACGCAGTAAACTTATTTTCCCTGAATATGGCCGTCATGTTCACCGAATGGTTGACTATCTGAAACAGATTGATAATAAAGCCGACAGAACAAGAAATGCCTATGCTGTGATTTCAATTATGGGAAGTATGCACCCGCATCTGCGCGATGTACCTGAATTTACACATAAACTCTGGAATCACCTTGCCATTTTGGCAGATTATGAGTTGGATATTGAATGGCCGTTCCCGCTGCCTGATAAAGAAGAGCTGCTGAGTAAACCCGATATGATACATTATTCTGATAATAAAATAGCCTTCAAACATTACGGAAAGAATGTGGAAAACATGTTGAAAAAAGTGAATGATTACGAAAATCCCGAAGAGAGGGATGCTTTAATCACACTCATTGCAAATCATATGAAAAAGCTCTTTTTTACATGGAAAAAAGAACATATCGAAGATACTGTTATTTTTGAAGACATTCGTCGTTTGTCGGGCAATGCTATATCGATTCCCGAAAACCTGAAACTTAACGAAGCTTGGGATATGTATGCTCTATCGGGGCAGACCAATAACCGCACAAGAAAGAAAAAACAATTTAAAAAGAAATAATTAAGTTCTGCTTGCTATGCCTACATTTAAAATTGAGGGTGGGCACCGTTTGAAAGGAAGCATTCTGCCTCAAGGTGCCAAAAACGAAGCCCTGCAGGTTATTTGCGCGGTATTACTCACTGATGAACCGGTGAAAATAAGCAATATCCCCGATATCGCCGATGTGAATAAACTGATTGAATTATTGAGAGATCTGGGTGTGAAAGTTACACCGGTTGCAAAAGGCGAGGTGGTGTTCGAAGCAAAGAACATCAACATCGACTATCTCGAAAGCACAGAGTTTCGAAAAAAAGGCAGCTCACTACGTGGTTCGATAATGATAATGGGTCCGTTGCTGGCGCGTATGCATAGCGTGGCTATGCCCAAACCCGGTGGTGATAAGATTGGGCGCCGGCGGCTTGATACCCATTTTTTTGGATTTATAAAACTGGGTGCCAGTTTCGATTACAGTTACAAGGATGATTTCTATCGCATGTTTGCCGATGAACTCAGGGGTAGCTATATGCACCTCGATGAAGCGTCGGTTACGGGAACGGCAAATATTATTATGGCTGCTGTGCTCGCTAAGGGACTTACCACCATTTACAATGCAGCCTGCGAACCTTATATTCAGCAATTGTGCAATATGCTGAACAGTATGGGCGCGAAAATCACCGGAATAGGTTCTAACCTTTTGTATATCGACGGAGTGAGCTCACTTCACGGTACCAACCATCGGATTTTGCCCGATATGATCGAAGTCGGCAGTTTTATCGGTATGGCAGCTATGACCCATTCCGAAATCACTATAAAAGATGTATCTTACGATAATCTCGGAATTATACCGGCACAGTTCAGCAGGCTTGGAATTCAAATGGAACGAATAGGTGATGATATTTTCATTCCCGCACAGGAGCGTTACGAAATCGAAACTTTCATCGATGGCTCAATTATGACCATTGCTGATGCCATTTGGCCGGGACTTACCCCTGACCTGTTAAGTGTTTTTCTGGTTGTGGCGACTCAGGCAAAAGGCAGCGTACTTATTCATCAGAAAATGTTCGAGAGCCGTTTGTTTTTTGTCGACAAGTTGATTGATATGGGTGCTCAAATCATACTTTGCGATCCGCACCGGGCCACTGTCATTGGCCTCGACAATCAGATCAAACTGCGCGGTATTCAGATGTCGTCGCCCGATATCAGGGCGGGTATGGCCTTACTCATTGCAGCCATGTCAGCAGAAGGGGTAAGCACAATTCATAACATTGAACAAATTGATCGTGGGTACGAACAAATTGACGTCCGACTGAGTCAGTTGGGCGCCAACATAAAAAGAATAGAATAAACTAAAACGTCTCTATGAAAAAAATTCATCTGTTTTTTATTGCTGTGGTAATTGGACTTTCAGCCGTGGCTCAACAGCAACCAGTAACGGGTTTAAATATCGGACAAACTGCACCTGAAATAAGCTTACCCGATGTTAACGGTGATACAATTAGCCTGTCGTCGCTTCGCGGAAAAGTCGTACTCATCGATTTTTGGGCATCATGGTGTAACCCTTGCCGTAAAGAAAACCCAAATGTGGTAAGAGCATACCGGAAATATGGTGAGAAAAAATTTACCGTAGGCAATGGCTTTACAGTATATGGCGTTTCTCTCGATAAAGCAGCCGATGCATGGAAAGCTGCAATCGATAAAGACAGTCTTTCATGGGTTAATGTGAGTGACCTCAAATACTGGAGCTCTGTTGCAGCAGCAGCATATAGCATAAGCAGTATTCCGAGTAATATTCTGATCGACAAAAACGGAGTTATTCTTGCCAGAAACCTCAGAGGCCCTGCTTTGGAAGAAACTCTTGAAAAGTTCGTTTTACCCGACCCGATTGAACTTCTGGTAAATCAGAAAAAATCTATGGACACAGCCATCGAAATGATGAAACAATCGGAAGAATACAGCAAATATTCGAAAAATATTAAAAATCTGGAGAAAAAACTGGCTGCATTGCAGAAAGAAATTGATGCACTGCAATTGCTCGTTAAGCCGGTAAAATAGATTTGCTTTGTTATCTGTCAGAATGGCATAAAATCAATTTTGGCTTACAGTTTGTTAAATATGCACGGTTTAATATCATTATCGCATTGTGGTAATGATGTTCCGTGTTTGTTTATGATTAATGATGTTAAATTGGCTTAATAAAAAGATGAAAGATATGCAGAACGATGGACAAAACGACATGAAGGATGCAGTAAATAGCAATTTAGAGCATGATGACAATTCTGTTGAAAGTAAAGGTGAGCAGAACGAAACATCAAGAAAATCGAGAAAACTCAGGAAAAGAGAAAAGGAAGAGGATGCACTGAAGAAAGAAATTTCTGAGCTGAAGGATAAACATATGAGGCTTCAGGCTGAGTTCGACAATTACAGAAAGCGGGCCATGAAAGACAGGATCGATCTGATGCGTACGGCCGGCGAAGATTTACTCGTTAAGCTGTTGCCAATTCTTGATGATTTCGACAGGGCTATAAATCACATCGAAAAAGCTGATACTCTGGAAGGCTTTAAAGAAGGCGTTTTTTTGATTGCCGGCAAATTCCGCGATTTTATGAAACAGAATGGCGTTGCAGAAATTGAAGCCAAAGGGGAGGTGTTCGACACCGATTTTCACGAAGCAGTTACGCAATACCCAGCGCCTTCCGATGATTTGAAAGGCAAGGTAGTTGATGTGGCAGAAAAAGGGTATAAGTTGCACGATAAAGTGATACGTTTTTCAAAGGTTATTGTAGGGGTATAAATTGGTTGTATGGCAAAACGCGATTATTACGAAATACTGGAAGTTGCAAAAAATGCTTCAGCCGAAGAGATAAAGAAAGCTTACCGCAAAAAAGCAATTCAATATCATCCCGACAAAAACCCCGATGATAAATCGGCCGAAGAAAAATTCAAGGAAGCCGCTGAAGCCTATGAGGTACTCAGCAACCCTGAAAAGCGTCAGCGCTACGACCAGTTCGGGCATGCCGGCGTTAGCTCCGGTGGAGGATTCAGTGGTGGTGGCATGAGCATGGATGATATTTTCTCTCAGTTTGGCGATATTTTTGGCGATTCTTTCGGCGGTTTTGGCAGTTTCTTCGGTGGCGGAAGCCGCAGGGGAGGCCAGAAACGTGTGAATAAAGGGACAAACATCAGGATCAAGGTGAAACTGGATCTTATCGAAATAGCTTCAGGAACAACAAAAAAGATAAAAGTCAATAAATATGTTTCGTGTTCGCACTGCAACGGCACCGGTGAGCACGGCGGTAACGCACACTCAACCTGCCACACCTGTAATGGAACGGGAATGCAGACGCGTGTAACCCAAACCATATTGGGCCACATGCAAACAAGTTCGCCTTGCTCGGCATGTGGTGGCGAGGGAAAAGTGATTACCCAAAAATGCACCCATTGCTATGGAGAAGGAATTGTTCAGGGCGAAGAGGTTATCGAGATCCGAATTCCGGGCGGTGTAAGCGACGGCGTACAACTGTCGATGTCCGGCAAAGGGAATGCTGCCCGCAGGGGAGGAGTTAACGGCGACTTGATTATTCTTATCGAAGAAGAGGAGCATCCCGAATTTGTAAGAGACGGTAACGATTTGCTCTATAATATGTTTATCGGTATTCCAGATGCAATTATTGGGAATGCCGTCGAAATTCCAACCCTCGATGGGAAAGTGAAAATTAAAATTGAACCCGGAACGCAGTCAGGTAAAATAGTACGGCTCCGCGGCAAAGGATTACCCGACCTGCAAGGCTATGGTAAGGGCGATTTGCTTGTCCGTATCAATGTGTTTATACCTTCAAATCTGAATCGCGATGAACGCAAAATTATCGAACGACTGCAATCGTCAGAAAGCTTCGACCCGGCAAAAGAATCAAAATCCAAACTTTTCGATAAGTTCAAAGGGATTTTTTAAGCTTTAACGAAATAGTGTAATATACGAAGCTTTTTGATACCCTTTATTGCTAAAGCAAACTTTATAAGTCAAAATAAGGGTGTAAACGAATGCTTTGCAATGCTAATTTAGCTATGTCCTTAAGCAACAAACTTAAGTATTAGGGGTGGAAATTTGATAAATGAAAATTGCTTATACCAATTATTTTGTATTGTATTGTGAGTTTGTAATCCTTAGAGGGAATCCTTAAGAAATTTTTCACACAAGTGGCAACAACCCATTACATTTGAATTGTCGTTCATTTTTGAAGTGATTATATTATTACCTCAAAATATATTGTTTTTATTTTTATATATAAATTGTTTATATTCGCAATTAATCATCTTAATAAACAATTTTATGAAATGGTATCCTCTTTTCTTCTTATTATTAACGATTGCCCCTAATCTTATAAATGCACAGATTAAGGTGCTTAACGATGGTAACGTTGGTATAAATTGTAGTACCCCTCTTGAGTCTTTACAAATTGGCGATCGTTGGACTTTTTACAATGGCTCTCCAAAGGTAATAGGTTATAATTTTTATTATGATGGCTCTTATTCAAAAAGAATACTTGCTGATGAGGTCGGTTTGCTGAAGTTTGAAGCAAACGGTGATATTAAGTTTTCATTTGCTGGTTATGGTTCTGCTGGTTCAACAATAAGTTCATTTACTGATGGTTTGGTGTTGAAAAACAGCGGAAGGGTTACTATAGGTTCGCTTGATAATGGAAGATTCACGGTATCCGATAATAGTAACCTAACTCCAATTACAGCTTATGCAAACCACTCGGTTGATTGGACATACGGATTAATTTCACTTGTAAATAGAGTAAATACTAAAGCAATTTGTGTTTATTACAATAGTGGAGATCAGTTTGTGGTATATGGAGATGGAACCACTTGGACAAGAGACCTTATTGAGTATAGTGACCTTACTTTAAAAGAGAATATTGAAACTATAAACAATCCGCTTGAAAAAGTTTTACAGCTAAACGGAGTCTATTTTACTTATAAGATAACTGAATTGGCTGCTGATGCAGATTCTAATACCGTAATTTCAGATGAACCACCCCAACGACAAATGGGATTAATTGCTCAAGAAGTTGAAGAAATTGTACCGGAAGTAGTAAATACTAACGAGAACGGACTCAAAGGAGTTTCATATCAAAACTTGATTGCTTTGCTGATTGAAGCAATTAAAGAACTTGAAGTTCAGGTTAGTGCGCTTGAAAATGAGTTGAACGAGTGTTGTAACTCTTCTGATGTGAATAAAAAGTCTTCAAATATTATTGAATCTCAAAGCAATTTATCTGGGTGCTACTTGTTGCAAAACAGACCTAATCCGTTCGACAATGAAACAATAATAGAATATTATATCCCATTGGAAAGAGCCAATGCGTCTATGCTGTTTTTCGATATGAACGGGAAGCTACTTTTTTCCAAAGATGTTGATTTGAACAAAGGCAATTTAACTATAAACCGAGGTGAACTTATGCCGGGAATGTATTATTACACGCTTATAGTAAACGATGAAGAAATCGACACAAAAAAAATGATATTAACGAATTAATTTTTTATTATGAGATCAATTAAATTTATATTAATTATTTCATTGTGTTTTTGCACCAAAATATATGCTCAGGACAATATTGTACAAATTTGGTTGAACGATTCTACAATATTAAGTACTCAGCCTTTCAATCATTATAACGAAATTTACTGGGGACCCCCTGTAGATATTACCGCAGGCGGGGGGGCAAGCAGTACCAGCGGTTTTAATAATACCAATGATATTGTTACCCAATTGGGCGATAATGGTGGGCAGGGCTATGCGGCACTAATATGCGATACGCTTACGGCAGGAGGTTTTTCCGATTGGTATTTGCCATCAAGATTTGAGCTAATTACAATATACCATAAAGCCGATTCGGTTGGGGGTATTTTTACGTTTTATTCTGAAAACACACCTTTTGTATGGTCAAGCACAGAATGGATGGATACCAGCGCTCTTTGTTTTGTTTCTGGTATGGAAAGCTATGCTGTAAACAAAAATGAACTGGCAAATGTACGATGTGTTCGAAGAGATACTGTTTCAGGAATAAACAGTATTGCGGATAATGTTTTTAAAATTACATACAATAACGAGACAAGGGAGCTCTATGTTAGTGCTTTCAATGGATCGGGCAATATCAACATTGCCATTTACGATGCAAACGGAAAACAGTTGTTCTCAAAAACTTCACGACTGTATGTATCATCTTCTGGCGAAAGAATCAGCCTTTCGGCATTTACTCCGGGTATCTATGTTGTGAAAGTCCAGTACGAAGGGAAATCATATACAGATTCAATAATAATCTATTAATCGAAAATTTATTATGAGATCAATTAAATTTATAGTAATTATTTCATTGTGTTTTTGCACCAAAATATATGCTCAGGACAATATTGTACAAATCTGGTTGAACGATTCTACAATATTAAGTACTCAGCCCTTCAATCATTATAACGAAATTTACTGGGGACCCCCTGTAGATATTA
>JAGOLH010000073.1 GCA_017994175.1 Bacteroidales bacterium
ATGAAAACCTATGTAATTGTGATACTACTTTGTTCCACGGTTACCAGTATGGCTCAGATATCCGTAAACACACATCAGGGCAGTATAAAAAATGCAGACACTGGTAAAAAAACTTCTGTAACATGTTTTAAGCATAATTCAGGAAATATTTTAAGGAGCAAAATAAAGGACGGTGCTGAGATATATCAGCTCGATTCACTGGTATGGTTATATTACGAATCGGGGAACTGGCAAAACAGTTCAAAAGAAGAATACGAATTCGATGATGCAGGTAACTTGTTGACCTGGATTACTGCATATAGCGATTATATGGGCGGCGCATGGCAGAATTCTTCGCGCGAACAATATCAGTACAACGATAACAATCTGGTTACCGAAGATATCAGTGCCTATTGGGATAGCGAAGCAAATGACTGGGAAAATTCGAGTCGTTTGGTGTATTCCTATGCTGATAACAACGAACTATCAAACATAACATCCTCTTCATGGAATACGCTGATAAACTTCTGGATTCCTCAATATTCCAACGATTACACGTATAATTTACAAGGTATGGTAACACAGGTCATTGGTCAGGAATGGTACTATTACACATGGCGCAATTATTCTCGAACCGACTACGAATACAACGAGAATATTCAGGAAATACTTTCGACAAGCTACACATGGAACGACGAATGGGTTTTTTCGGAGAAATATGAAAAGGAATATGACGACAACGGAAATTTGATTCTCAATACCAGCTATTACTGGAATGCAGAATCCGGAGAATGGGGAAACAGTTATCGCAACGAACTGCAATATGATGAATCGGAAAATCTTATTATAAATACTGAATTTTACTGGGACAGCGAAAGTAATGATTGGATTGGCAGTTCAAAAACCGAATTTGTCTATAATAAAGAAAATCAGGTTGCTGAAAAATATGTTTCCTATTTCGACTATTACGAGCACGTCTGGATGTATTATGATAAATATGAATATACCTACGATTTTCTCGGGAATATTATATCCTCGATCTATTCCAATACTGGTAATACTATCTGGGAAAAAGATATTGAGTGGACACCAAACACAAAAACCGATTATGAGTATAACACCGCATACGAGCTGAGCGACTTGTTTGTTCCTCCCAGTTTTGAATATAGTACAATGATCACAGTGGTAAATCAGTCCATCTGGAACGAAGAGCACTGGCAAGACAATTATCAGGGAACCTATTATTACTCACTGTATGTGAACACTTCTATTCCAAATACCACTTCACATGGGTTGGCAGTTTTTCCGAATCCTGCTGCTGATTACATTCAAATGCAATGGGAATCGGAAATACCTGAATATAATCTGACAATCTACAATGCTGCCTCGGTACAAGTGTTTTCAGGAGAGGTGTATAGTTTAGAAAAAATTGATGTAAGTTTACTACCTGCCGGAAAGTATATTTTCAAATTCAACAATAAGCTCTACCACAGCGAGATATTTAAATCGGTTATTATTCAGTAAAGATCTTTCCGCAATTTATTAAGTTTTGTTCGCATCCAAGTCCGGTGTGAGTGACCCAGATATTATGGAGTACACTATTACAATGTAGAGGGCCTGTCGAAGTTTATAAACCTTTATCTTAATACACAACCAGCTTTTTGCTTAGCGTTGCCCTGCCCGATATAAGTTGCACATAATACATACCCGGATTTATTCCATGTAATGTTACAGAATAATTAAAGAAGTGAGTTCCTGCAGAAAATGCATTGTCATCGGCAAGAATAGCCACAGTTTTACCCGATACATCAACAATTCGCAACGAAATAACCGCATTTTCTGTAAGCACCACTCCAATTTCAGCAGTTGCCTGCACAGGGTTGGGGCGTATTGTCAACCCGATAGGATCAGATTTAACATATTGAACCGATGTGTGATCTTCCACAATAACCTGCTGCGTACAATTTGCCGTATTACCATGAATATCAGCTATATTCCATACAACATCAGTTGTACCTATAGGATAATATTCCGGAGAATTGTTACCGATGGAAGCAATTTCGCAATTATCGCCGGCACTTATCTCTCCCAGTTCAACTCCAGTTGCATAATTCTGCCCGTAGTCATTTGCAACAACCACATCGTCGGGGCAAACAACAACCGGCATTTCATTATCAATTACCGTTACCATTTGCTGACAAGAGGCTGAATTGCCATTAACGTCGGTAACTGTCCATGTTACCACGGTCTGGCCGGTTACATAGGGCTCTGCAGCATCGTTTACCACATTAAACACTCCGCAGTTATCCGATGCTATGGGCGTTCCTAAATCTACTCCACTGGCCGTGCATATCCCTGCATCAGTATGTACCGAAACATCCTGAGGACAAGTAATTTCCGGAATTTCATTATCATTAACTGTAACAGTTTGCTGGCAGGTGGCTGTATTATCAGACCCATCTGTCACTGTCCAGATTACGGTGGTTTCGCCTGAGACATAGGGTTCCAACACATTATTGCTTACTGTAAAGTTACAATTGTCGCTTGCCGTGGGAATTCCCAATTCCACACCGCTGGCAGTACATGCACCGGCATCACTGTTTACATAAATATTCTGCGGGCAGATAATTTCGGGGAGCTCTGTGTCGGTTACTGTTACAATTTGCTGACATGTGGCTGTATTGTCCGATGCATCAATTACCGTCCAGGTGATTAACGTTTCACCTAAAGAATATGGCTCTGTTGCATCGTTGATTACCTCATAACTGCAATTATCATCCGCAGAAGGAATGCCAAGTTCCACCCCAGAAGCTGTGCAAGAACCATCATCGGTGTTGACTGTAATGTTTTGCGGACAGATAATTTCAGGGAGTTCGTTGTCGGATACCGATACCATTTGCTGGCAGGTGGCTGCATTGCCGTTTATGTCGATAACCGTCCACGTTACCACGGTCTGACCGGTTACATAGGGCTCTGCAGCATCGTTTACCACATTAAACACTCCGCAGTTATCCGATGCTATGGGGGTTCCTAAATCTACTCCACTGGCCGTGCATATCCCTGCATCAGTATGTACCAAAACATCTTGTGGGCATGCAATTTGCGGCAGTTCATTATCGGAAACGGTAACAGTTTGTTGGCAGGTGGCTGTATTATCAGACCCATCTGTCACTGTCCAGATTATGGTGGTTTCGCCTGAGACATAGGGTTCCAACGCATCATTGCTTACTGTAAAGTTACAATTGTCGCTTGCCGTGGGAATTCCCAATTCCACACCACTGGCAGTACATGCACCGGCATCACTATTTACAGAAACATTCTGAGGGCAGGTAATCTCAGGAAGTTCAACATCGGTTACGGTAACAACTTGCTGACATGTAGCGGTATTATCCGATGCGTCAATTACCGACCAGGTGATTGACGTTTCACCTAAAGAATATGGCTCTGTTGCATCGTTGATTACCTCATAACTGCAATTATCATCCGCAGAAGGAATGCCAAGTTCCACCCCAGACGCTGTGCAAGAACCATCATCGGTGTTGACTGTAATGTTTTGCGGACAGATAATTTCAGGGAATTCATTATCGGATACTGTTACCATTTGCTGACAGGTGACTGAATGCCCATGTACATCATTTACCGTCCATATTACAATGTTATGACCTAATAAATAGGGCTCAACTGCATCGTTCAACACAGAAAACACTCCGCAGTTATCCGATGTTATACTTGTTCCTAAATCTACTCCGCTGGCTGTACATAACCCTGCATCAGTTTGTACCGAAACATCCTGTGGGCATTCAATTTCCGGAATTTCATTATCGGTAACGGTAACTGTCTGCTGGCAGGTGGCTGAATGCCCTGAACCGTCAAGTATTGTCCAAGTTACAACAGTTTCACCCAACGAAAAGGGTTGAACTGCATTGTTACTTAAGGTATAGTTACAATTATCAAATGCAATCGGGGTTCCTAATTCCACACCACTTGCAGTGCATAGCCCATCGTCGGTACTTACCGATAGATTTTGTGGACAAGTAATCTCCGGTTCCTGATCATCGGTAACCGTAATCTGGTAGCTGCAGGAAGCAGTATTTCCTGTTGCATCGGTCACAGTCCATTCAACCTGAGTAATACCTTTGTTTATGCTAACTCCTTCGAGGCTACCCGATCCAGTTGCTTCTGTAGCACCTGTCAGCACATAAGTAATTTGAGCCCCGGGGCAATTATCGGAATACACAGGGTCGTAATCAGCATTCTTAAGGTAGTCAACATCAATACGAGAAATATACCCATTAAGAATCTCATCAGTTTGCAAACCCCAGGTCATGCCATTTTCTTCTACCCAAAAAGTATTTCCACCACCCACAACATAATGTGCTGCATCAAGATTCATACTGACAATATGATCGGCATTTGTATTTATTGAACAACCATATGAGTTAGATACGTTATAACTACTTTCGGCATAACCATTTAGAAAGGTATTTCGAGGTTCACCAAGATACTCCGCCGCTATACTGAAAGACAGATTCACTGAAGTAGCTGTACCCAACTGATCATCATTCCAACTAAATCCGCAATTGCCAGGTTCATTAAAAAAGATTCCTGTCGCGCATTCCCAAAGGTTAAACAAATTAGCTGGTGCGATATAATAGGATTTTGAATTTACAACTACCGGATTATTAATCGTATAGGTGCATGCATCATGGTCGGTGCTCTGTGCAAAACTGGAAGGACATGATATCACTGGAGGTTCATTATCGTTAACAACCACATTAAAACTACATGAAGAAGAGTTTCCCGATGCATCAGTCGACACAAAAGTATTAATTGTAGTACCAGCAGGGAATTCTGAACCTGTCGGAAGTCCGGTGGTCTGCACCACATAACTAGTTTCCCAGTGAATAACCACTTGTCCGTTGCCTGTTTTAACACCTTCTGTGGTTTCTGCATCATAAACACCGCCGATATAACCTGAACCGCCTCCAGCTGGGTTACCAACACCTCCGCCGTAATAACCTCCTCCTCCACCAGAAACAGTACTTGTGCTAACCATATTGCTTCCGCCCAAACCAAAGCTTCCCGGATCCAATCCCGACTGCCCGCCTTCGGTTTGTGTTCCACCACCACCGAAGTTTCCGGTTCCACCGCCACCACTTAAGCCTCCACCATCTCCACCATTGGTATAGCAGCATGCTCCGCCACCCCCTCCGGCAACAATGACACGATCATAAAAGGTATTGCCACCAACTCTAACATCAGATGCACCACCACCACTACCCCTAATACCATTGCTATCGCCATAACCAGCCCCACCTCCGTTAAAGGCGGTTAGCCTATTGTTCCTGGTATTAGACGGACCCTGCTGACCAACGTAAATAAATAATGTTTGACCAGGTGTAACTGCTAATTTCCCAATGGAATATCCCCCAAGTCCTCCAACACCAATACTTCCGTGATATTCTCCATTTCCTCCCTGAGCCCCGTATGCTTCAATTGTAACATAGGTAACCCCTTCGGGTACGACCCAGGTTTGTTCAGTACCGGTATAATCGAAGGTTTCAATTCCCGAATCAAACGTAAAAGATGCATCAGTCGCTATCGGATATGCATAGTTCACAACCGCTGTGCATTCTCCTGGATCGACATTAGCCTCAATATCAGGAGAACATGTTATATCAGGAGGAATAGTATCGGGATCAGATTGTGAAATATATGCAAATGGAACCATTTCAACAATACAATTTTTACCTCTACCGACATGCTTATCCGAAACAGTATAAAAATCGCTTATAACAAAAGCTTGACTTACCGAAATACAAGTTAAAAGCATGATTGATAAAACAAATCCCCTCACACAAATTATTTTCATGATTCAATGAGTTTTTACATGTAAATTTACGATAAATATCGATTACAACCGACTTGCCAGAACAAATTAGTTATGAGCAGAGTTGATTTGATAACTTATGTAGAACTTAAAAAGCAAACTCCGATAGGAAGTCATTGATTGCTTCTTTTGAACAATAATAATAAGATTAAATCTAACTGAATTAAATAAGCACTGTTGTATTGATTTAATCTATTTTTCTTAATTTTGCCATATTATGAAAAAGATATTAGTAACCGGCGGTGCTGGATTTATCGGATCTCATCTTTGCGAGAAGCTTCTGAATGAAGGCAATGAGGTGATATGCCTCGATAATTTCTTTACAGGTTCTAAAAGTAACATTGTGCATTTGCTCGGGAATAAATATTTCGAGTTGGTGCGACACGATGTTACAATGCCCTATTTTATTGAAGTTGACGAAATTTACAATTTGGCTTGCCCTGCCTCGCCAATTCACTACCAGTACAACCCTATAAAGACAATTAAAACCTCGGTGATGGGTGCTATCAATATTCTGGGACTTGCCAAGCGCATTAAAGCCAAAGTATTACAAGCCAGCACCAGCGAGGTGTATGGAGATCCCACAGTGCATCCGCAACCCGAATCGTACTGGGGCAATGTGAACCCTATCGGAAGCCGTTCGTGCTACGATGAAGGAAAACGCTGTGCCGAAACCCTGTTTTTCGATTATCACAAGCAAAACAATGTCCGTATAAAGGTCATCCGTATTTTCAACACTTATGGTCCGCGTATGCATCCTAACGATGGCAGGGTAGTTTCTAATTTCATTGTTCAGGCTTTACAGGGTAAAAACATCACTATTTATGGTGACGGAACCCAGACGCGCAGCTTTCAATATGTCGACGACCTGTTGGTTGGCATGACGTTAATGATGAATACACCCGATTCGGTAACAGGCCCGGTGAATATTGGAAATCCACATGAGGTTACTATGCTCGAACTGGCTGAAATGGTTCTGCGTCTGACTGAGTCCAAATCGAAGCTTGTTTTCATGGCATTGCCCGAGGATGATCCCATTCAACGCAAACCCGATATTACCATTGCAAAAAACCTCTTGAACAACTGGGACCCTAAAGTAAAACTCGAAGATGGCCTGATTGAAACAATTGAATATTTCAGAAAAAGTCTTTCATTATGAAGGGAATTATTTTAGCCGGTGGTGCAGGCACCCGTTTGCACCCAATCACAAAAAGCATTTCGAAACAGATAATCCCGGTTTACGACAAACCTATGATTTATTATCCGTTGTCGACACTGATGCTGGCAAATATCAGGGATATCCTGATAATTAGTACCCCTACCGACATCGGCTTGTACGAAACATTGTTCGGATCGGGAAGTCAATTGGGACTGAATATTTCTTATGCTACACAACCCTCACCCGATGGACTGGCACAGGCATTTATTATTGGTGAAAAGTTCATAGGCAACGACAAAGTTTGTCTGGTGCTGGGCGATAACATTTTCTATGGACAGGGATTTGGTCATCTGTTGAAACAGGCTTCCCAACTAGAAGACGGAGCACTTGTTTTCGGGTATTATGTGAACGATCCGCAGCGATATGGTGTTGCAGAGTTCGATAAAAACTGGAAAGTGATCAGCCTTGAGGAAAAACCCGAAAACCCAAAATCAAATTTTGCAGTTACAGGACTATACTTCTATAGTAACGATGTTGTTGAAAAAGCAAAAAACCTGAAGCCTTCGAAAAGAGGTGAACTCGAAATCACCGACCTGAATAATCTTTACCTTGCCGAAAACCGGTTGGCAATTCAACTGCTCGGACGTGGATTTGCCTGGCTTGATACGGGAACACCGCAAAGCCTTCTTCAGGCTGCAAATTTTATTGAAACACTGGAGCAGCGACAAGGTTTAAAAGCCTCATGTATCGAAGAAATTGCTTATCACAGGGGGTTTATCAACAAAGAACAGCTGCTGAAACTTGCACATGATCTGGGGAAAAGTGATTATGGAAAATATCTGTTAAAAATTGCAAACTCTGAAAATATACCCGGATGGAAATAATACCAACACCTATCCCGGGCTTACTGATAATAGAGCCCAAAGTCTTTGGCGACCCTAGGGGATATTTCATGGAAACGTGGAGTAAGGCTGTATTCGATAAATACAATATTCCTTGCAGTTTTGTGCAAGATAATGAATCGATGTCGAATTACGGAGTAGTGAGAGGCTTGCATTACCAATTGGAGCCTTATGCTCAGGCAAAGCTGGTGCGGGTTGTTTCGGGAAGTGTTTACGATGTGGCACTCGACATCCGCAAAGGTTCTCCCACATTCGGGAAATGGTTCGGACTGTTGCTATCGGGCGAGAATAAAAAGCAGTTTTTTGTACCCAGAGGCTTCGCCCATGGATTTGCCGTTCTCGAAGACAAGACAATATTTAGCTACAAATGCGATAACCTGTATAATAAAGAACATGAGAGAGGTATCAGCTTTGCTGATCCAGCTTTAGGAATTTCATGGCCTATCGATTTTGCAAAGGCAATCATATCGGAGAAAGATAAACACAACCCCAGCTTCGACCAAGCCGAGTATAATTTTACATTCCGAAACTAAACATTTTATCGTAGTATTTGTTTATAATCAAAACAACACAACATGGAAAATAAAAATCTTCTCGATATTTTAAAATCCGCCATTTTAATGGAAAAACGCGGTCAGGCACTTTATGAAGAAGTTGCGACAAAAACCAAAGACCCCGATGTAAAACGAATTTTCGAGATTATGGCAGATGAAGAAAAACTGCATGCAAAAATGCTTGGTGAACAATTTAAAAACTTCAGCGCTCATGGAGGCTTTTTAAAGCAAAACCTATCGACCAGTACTGCCGACCATGAAATTGCAGATTTGGTTTTTTCGGGTAAAATTTCGAAGAACATTGGAGCTGCCGGATTTGAAGCTGCCGCTATTAACGCTGCAATCGATATGGAAACCCGCTCAATTGAAGTGTACCGCCAAAGCTCACAATCAGCTGCTGACCCAAACGAAAAAGCGCTGTTTCAATGGCTGGCCGATTGGGAAGGAGGCCATTATGAACTTTTGCTCAAACTTGACAACGATTTGAAAGAAAAAATATGGTCTGACAATCAATTCTGGCCATTCTAATTTTTTACCATTTCATTCTGTTGAGGCATTTATCAGCAAATTAGTATAAATTGCTATGTAAACTTAACCTAAACTTAACTATATCGTCAGGTTAAGCTATTATCAGCTAAATACTTTTGACGCAAAACTTATTGCATGAAAAAGTTAGCTCTTTTTTCGATTTCCTTTCTTTTCGCAGTTTCGGCAGCATTTACCCAAACCGAGCTCGACGACCGCGCAAGTGTGTGTTTCAACAAAGGCTGGGGCTTTGCAACAAAAGACAGCAGTATAATGACGAACCTGCGGTTTCGGATTCAAAACCGTTTTTCGATGTTCAGTATGTCGGACAGTGATTTATCAATAAACGAAACGGAATTCAAAGTAAGGAGACTTCGCTTGCGTTTCGATGGCTTTGTTTTTGATCATAAAATCAGTTATTTGTTTCAGTTGGCTTTTTCGAGAGATGATATCGATTGGGATAAAAACAAATTTCCCAGTTTAGTACGCGATGCCATGGTATTCTACAAGCCTATATCGAATTTGCAGATTGGATTTGGTCAGGGAAAACTGCCGGGTAACCGTCAACGGGTTATCAGCAGTGGGCAACAGCAGTTTGCCGACCGAAGCATAGTAAACAGTAATTTTACCCTTGACCGCGATTTCGGGTTCTTCGTTAGCATTTCGCAACCGGTTGGAATTGGATTATTCCGTCTACGAGCTGCAGTAACCAGCGGAGAAGGCAGAAACATTCCGAAAGGGGATGCTAATTTTGCCTACACCGGGCGTATCGAGTATTTACCTTTTGGCATATTCACAAACGATGGCGACTATTTCGAAGGTGATTTAGACCGGGAACCAAAACCCCGGCTTTCTCTTGCCGGTGGCTACAGCTTCAACAAAGGAGCAATAAGAACAGGGGGGCAACTGGGCAGCTTTATGGATAGCGGACACGATATCATGACACTTTTTGCAGATATGGTGTTTAAATTCCGTGGATGGGCATTCAGCAGCGAGTTCATAAAACGTGATATACATGGTAGTGCATTCGTTACCCTTACTGACGGCACTCCTGCATATATTGTTACCGGTTATGGAATCAACACCCAGCTGAGTTATTGCTTTGCCAACCATATCGAGATAGCCGCCCGTCATTCCGTTATTATACCTGATAACGAAATTCGTTCAGAAGAATTGATGCAAAAACAATACGTGCTTGGTGTTTCAAAATATTTTAGTGGTCATCCCGTAAAACTTCAGGGGAATATCATGTATATCGATAACGATTCGTATAACCCCAGCATTCCCGGAAAGAGTAATTTCGGTTTTATGCTTCAAATGGAATTGGGAATATAATTCTATAAAAGACCTTTCCTTCACAAGTTTGTATTATATATTCCGTTATATTTGTATTTGGTATTAAATCACCAATTTTAAAAACAAGCTTATGAAAACTATACTCGCTTTTTCGACAGTAATAGCTTTGACATTGCTTTGCAGATCAGTGTATGCACAATTAGTTACGACTACAAACGTAGACCCGGCACAAACAGTTTCAGAGTTTATATTAAATGGTGTTGAAGCATCAAATGTTGTTTACACAGGTGATGTCAATGCATTTGGTACTTTCACCGGGGGATACGATACCAATATTGGGATGAATAATGGGATTATCTTAACAACGGGTACGCTTAATCCGGATTATGTACCAACAATAGGTAGCGGAGCGGGTTGGTTTTCTTCTTTTGTTAACGGTACGGCTGGGAATGATTTACTGAACAACTTGGTTTCGGTAACCACCTACGATGCTTCCGTACTGGAATTTGACCTGATTCCGCAAGGTAATTATCTTGAATTTCAATATGTATTTGGATCAGAAGAATACCCCGAATTTGCGTACTCCGATTTCAACGATGTATTTGGATTTTTTATCGATGGCATCGATCCCTTTGGTGGGATGTATTCCGCAACCAATATTGCATTATTGCCTGAATCATCAATGTATGTTTCTATAAATAATGTAAACTGTTGTGCAAACTCCGAATACTTTGTCGACAATTTGGGTATAGAAGGACAAACAATTGTTTTTGACGGGTTTACAACTGTTCTCATTGCAGTAGTTCGAGTTGAACCCGGCACCAACTATCATCTTACATTGGCCATTGCCGATGCCGGTGACGCTTCATACGACTCAGCTGTATTTTTAATGTCGAACAGCCTGAAAAGCTATTTCTTATCAGATATCGAATCGGTTAATTCATACGCTCCTGCCATTATATACAACCACAATTCACGCGAAATTGAAATTAAAGCTGGCAATAACAATCTGGAACCCATTAGACTATCGATCTATAATCTGCAGGGCAGCACAGTTTACAAAACCAGCTTTACCGGTGCAAATACCGTGGATTGCAGCAACTTTACCAATGGAATATATGTGATACAGGCTTGCACTGAAAAAGGCTGCAAAACAACAAAAATTTCAGTTTTCTAGTCCTTTCTTACCTATTTAACAGGGAAATTGTTGATTTCATTTACAGTTAAATCGCAGTTTATCCATTCACTGTCGGTGTGAGCGCCTAAATTACGGTACATGTTCAGCGCAGCGGTATTCCAGTCGAGTACCTGCCAACGCACCCGGCTACAATTTTCATTTTTTGCAATTTTTATAACTTCATTCAGGAGCTTCGTTCCAATTTTCTTTCCCCTAAAAGCTGGTTTAACATATAAATCATCGAGATAGAGCGATTTTCCAACCCATGTGTAATAAGCGATATAAAACAACGCCATTCCGATAATACCGTCTTCTTCTGTTTCGGCAACAAAACAGCGGTAATTGTCATATTCCTGAATCATTTTTTCAGGGGTGTTGGTTACCTTGTCGGGGGCTTGCTCAAAATCGGCAAGCTCAAGGATCATTGCATATATTGCAGTGACATCTTCGCGACTTGCTGTACGGATTCTGATATTCATAAGTAAGAATCTCTGATTATAAAGCCTGATATATACGCAACAGACTTTCCAATAGTTTTTCAACCCTGTCGAGGTGAAGCATGTTGGCGCCATCGCTGAGCGCATGGGCAGGGTCGGGGTGCGTTTCAATAAAAAGTCCATCCACTCCTGCTGCAATACCTGCACGAGCAATAGTTGCAATCAATTCAGGCCGTCCACCTGTAACACCCGATATCTGATTGGGTTGCTGCAGACTATGCGTAGCATCAAGCACCACCGGAAAACCAAAAGATTTCATAACCGGAATCCCACGGAAGTCAACAATCAGGTCGGTATATCCAAAACTTGACCCCCTTTCTGTAAGCATTATATTCCTATTTCCTGTTTGCATTACTTTTTCTGCTGCAAATTTCATAGCCTCTGGCGAAAGGAATTGTCCTTTTTTAATGTTAACCGTTCTACCCGTATTTCCTGCAGCAACAAGCAAATCGGTTTGCCGGCATAAAAACGCAGGGATTTGTAAAACATCAGCAATTTCAGCAGCAAACTCCGCTTCATCAATACTGTGTATATCGGTGCAAACAGCCAATCCAAATTCCTGCTTCACCTGCTGCAGAATTCCGAGAGCTTCCTGATCGCCGATTCCAGTGAACGAGGAGGCCATACTACGGTTTGCTTTGCGGTAAGAGGCCTTATATATCAAAGGAATATCAAGTTTTGTGCATATTTTTAGCAAACTTTCCGCAACGGTAAAACAGACTTCCTTTGACTCAACCACGCAAGGGCCCGCTATCAGAAAAAAGTTATCGCGATGCGATTGTTTTATTTCATGTACTTTACCGGTCATAAGCCAATTTTTCCGAAATATAATAAAAAGCTGTTATAATTGAAATAATTGCTTTCGTAAGCCATGTATCATACCTTTACCGTAGCCTGTTTTATTTTATTCTCAACACGTGTAATCAGTGTATCGGTAAGTGCCAGAAAAATATTAAAGCTTTCGTTAGCAACCAGTTTTTCATCAATAAGCGCATTAAAAGCATCCTGCTTGAGAGTGTGCAAAATTCCAAGTGCCTTACCCAGTTCATCGGTAGTTTTCATATAGTCCATATCCTTCTCAATTGAGAGAACCTTATTGTAGTACTCATCAATCCTATCTTTCTTTTTCAGTTTTATTTTTCTAAAAAAAGCCATCATTGTACCGAAAGCGGCCACGAGCATCGAAAAAACAAAGGCAATAACATCGATATGTTTCTCCATAAACGAAGGTTCATCACGTTCGAGATACCTAGTAACACCCTCATGCAGAGGGAAATTCAGCGTACTTTGATCAAAATTATCATTAATACCCGAAAGCAAAGGATTTTTATCGGATAAAAGCTTGGCATTTACAATTATTTGTTCAACAATCCGGTACACTTCTTCAGCATCAATGTCAGCCCTGCAAAGCAGTACAGCATCCACAGCCAAAGTTAGCACCGGTTCATCCGGACCAAAACGGTAGGTTTGCATGGGGATAATATAAGGCCGCGCTGTAGTATAATTCATACAGAAGCCTTCTACCGGAGACCCTTTACCATAGAGACGGTAATCGCCAAGGCTGAATATCTTGCATTTGCCCGTGTTGAGCATATCAACCACAGCAGAAGCGTTATAGCCTCCCACATTCACACTGATATCAAGCTTTTCGGAAACTACATTTTCCGACCAGGGAGTGTGTACAAATGAATATTTTGTGCTATCGATACCGCAATGGTCGAGATATGCCTTAAAAAACCTGTGTGTTCCGCTGTTGTTAGGTCCCACTCCAATTCGCCTTCCGGTAACCAGACTTTCTATATCAGAAGCCATAATGGTGTCGGGATAAACTATGAATAAAATTTCGGGATATAACGGAAGTACAGTACGAATTTTACTGTCAACAACCGAACCTTCGCTACCAATAAATCCCGAAATCCTCGTATCGTTTTGGGCTATAGCAAAATCAACCTCGTTTTTATACAACTTCTTACAGTTGACTAATGAACCCAGCTCACTTCCTTCGAGCATTACAAAGCTGCGATCTTCACTTTTGTTTATTAGATCGGTAATGAGTTTTCCGACTTCGTTGTATGACGTTCCTTTTGAAGTTGTTGCAAAGGTGTACTCTTTTTTCTTCTGACAAGAAACGGTAACAACGATAATCCAACTCAAAAGAAGTATCAGTTTGAATTTAGTATTTGCCCTTGTTTTCATGGTAAAAGGCATTAATCTTTTGTGATTAATAATGCAATTATA
>JAGOLH010000009.1 GCA_017994175.1 Bacteroidales bacterium
GATGGGTCGGTATAGATAGTCCCTCCACCACTATTCCTTCTAACTACCTGCACATTGTTTTCAGTAACAAAATCGCTGTTGATTTCATGCAGGGTATTCTGAAACCTACCAATCATAAGTGTTGGCACCGTTCTCCAAAGCATAAAATATTCATCGGTAAAGGCAGGGTTATTCATTATATACTCTTCCACGGCAAACCAAAATGCGGCATCGAGATTGTTGGCGCTGATTCGTTTCATGCTTATAACTGTTTTTTGATTAGCTCCATATCTTCGGCAGCGTTGTAACTGCTTCTTACATAAGGTGATGATGCAACGTACAGGAACCCTTTGCCCAAAGCAATTGTTTTATAGCTTTCAAATTGCTCAGGAGTAATATATTCGCGCAACAGTGCATGGTTGCTGCTTGGAGGCAGGTACTGTCCAATTGTCATGACGTCGCAGCCACATCTGCGCAAATCATCCATAACATGTTCCACTTCATCGGGAGTCTCACCCAAACCAACCATTATCCCCGATTTGGTTATTACCGCAGGGTTCTGCGATTTCACATATTTTAGCAATGAGAGCGAAGCAGCATAGTTACCCATAGGCCTAACCCTGTTAAAAACAGAAGGAACGGTCTCCATATTATGATTTATTATATGAGGCTTTGCATCGATTATCACGTTAATACTTGCTTGCGACCCCTTTAAGTCGGGTATCAGTACCTCTATAGTTGCTGAGGGAAGGCGTTTTTTTATTTCTTCAATTGTAAAAGCAAACTGCATGGCACCGCCATCGGGTAGATCATCTCTTGTTACCGAGGTTACCACAACATGCCGTAGCGCCATCTGCCCGGCTGCTTCCGCCACATGACGGGGTTCATCCGGGTCGGGTGGCAATGGTTTGCTTTGCGGGATAGCACAGAAAGAGCAGTTACGTGTACATACATCGCCCAGAATCATGAATGTTGCGGTGCTTCGGGCAAAACATTCACTAATATTGGGACAACGGGCTCCTTCACATACTGTATGAAGTTTTAGTGTTCTAAGCATCCTCGTAACTTCTGCAACACTTTCAAAGTCCATTTTTTTATTCAGCCATTGTGGTTTATGCAAGGTTTTCATCATACTTATGAATCAAATGTATTTGCAAATGTAGGAAATCTTTTTTGTTAAATGAGGAATTGAACCTGATGATAAAACTCACGTTTATCCGCCGTAAACATGTATGCTTTGCATAGCCGACGGCAAAAAACGAATTCCCATCCATGTAATTATGAGCACTATGAAGGATAATCCAAGAATCCAAAGAAGAAGTTTTTTACGTTTAGGGCAAAAATAATGCAGATGAATGGTAAATAAATAAAACAGCCAGGTCAACAAAGCCCATGTTTCCTTCGGGTCGAATGTCCAGTAATTCCCCCACGCAATTTTTGCCCAAATAGCGCCTAAAAGCATTCCCATAGTAAGCAATGCCATTCCGGGGTAAACGAGCTTCATTGCGAGGTTTATATCACTATCTGCATCATTTTTTCCTTTATATAAATTCACGAGGCCTTTTACAGCCGAAAGACAGGCTGCTGCCATAACTGCATATGCAATCATATAAATAACAACATGGGGAATGAACCATGGACTCTGCAAGGCAGGCATAAGGTTTTTGCTCTGGTATTCCGGATTTAGAACATCTACTATCAAAAACACCAGCGACATAACCATTCCCAGCAAATACATCCATTTGCTTTTTGTTGTAAAAAAAATGAACCACGTTATCCACGACACGAACAATGAGTACAGAACTCGCGTTTCTGCCATCGTCTTCATGGGCGGACGTTCAAGTTGTACCCAGAGGATTGTTACAAAAAGGAGGAGAACAATATTTCCTATAACAGGTAGCAGTTGGGTTAAAACAGGGACACAAGCCGGATTCTTTTTGCGATACAGCATGACAAATCCAATGCCCCAGCACAGAAGAAAAATAAGTACAAACCATATCAGACTATTCCAGATCATTGTGTTTTATTTCATTTTTCTTTCGTGCAAACAACATCAACACAGCCCCTGCCAGCATAAGGGCAATTCCTATATATACCACCGGCAGCCACGGATCATATACAAGGTATAAAACTGAATAGCCGGGCTCTGTTTCTGTGTTGTTGTTGTAACTGTGCTGATACACATCCCACCCTTCTGTTTTAAGCGGCTTATTTACCGCTATTGTAACAGGCTCTGCCACTTTCCCCGACTTTGTGTATAAAAGGGCTTCGGAGCCAAAATAAGATGGTTCTGCAGGCAATAAGGTAATTATTGTATCGTTGCTTATTTTCGCAAAGAGCGGAGTCTGTGGATCGTTCAAATGCTCAAAACTAAATTCCATAGTTGTTTTGTCGGGCTTCGACACCTTGAGCAAAATGCTGTTCAGAGAATCTGGCTCATTAAATACCCGAATCCGGTATGGCCCAATAAAAAAACTATTACCACGAACTGCTTCCGCTACAGCATTGCCCTTCGTTTTATATAGTTGGCCATCATGGCTTATTAAAGCAACTTTTCTTGGGTGATATTCAACTACGAATTTTGAAAGGTGCAAAGCGAAAGGTAGCTCTACGCTGTACCCATCTTCATTCTCGGCATACCATACTGTGGTATTAACAGGCACCTGCATATACAGTTGTTTTTTATCGGCTTGACCCAGTACGGCAGCACAAAGCGCAATGAACATTCCTGAATGATTCAAAAAAAACATCATGTTCCTGAAATTACATGGCAGGAATCGCCGCATACTTGTGAGAGCAAGTACGGTAAGCAAAAAAAACACCGAAAGCGCATAATACCAGGTGAAAACTATATTGCTATATCCTATTTTTGCACCAATAGTTTCTGATGATATGTTCTGAGGAATAATAGCCATAAGAATAATCACCATAAGGAAACTCCCAACTGAAGCCAATGCTGCTTCCGCTGAAGAGAGCCAAATAACAACCTTCGTTTTTTTTAGAAAAAGATGCATTGCGGTTAATATCAGCACGAATTGCAACCCAACAACCATATTAACCGGGTATTTGAGCAGGCTGACATTTACCGGTCCTAACAACATTTGCAAAACCACGCCCGAACCAAATACAAAGCAGGCTGTTATTAGAATTCTTTTTAGTGACATCGAGGTTGAGGGCATCATTAAAAGCGAAATGGCAGCAGAAGTATGCGGGGTTTATTATTTTATCCGTTTTGGTTCAGGCATTTTTCTTTCTCTTTCTTCAGCCTTAGCAAGCCACTGCGGTAACACTTTAGTTTTCCATTCCTCCTTGTCGGTTTTTAGTTTTTGAGGATCGAGCCCCACATATTGTTGTGCCTTTTCTTTTGTACTGATATCAGGCATAGGGACTTCCTCATTATACCCCAGATCAGCCAGTAATCGAGCAATTTCGATGCGCGCCAGCGAGGCCTTTTCGATACCTGACGAAATTATCCTCATACATTCCAGGGGGGCATGGAATGAGCCACCATGACTTGCTGAAACAAAATCCCACCTCCATTGTGCCTGCCTGATGTACATATGAATTGCCTTGAGCTGTTCTGCAGTTGCGCCTTTAGAAATGGCAAATGCCGTCTCAATATGTGCTTTTACAAGCAGGTCTTCAAGTAAAATCTTTTGTTCATATACTTTCTCCTGCCGTTCATACACATCGTGCATGAGTTCTTCTTCGCTGTCGCGGTGGCAAACCATACACGAATTGGTGATATTATTGAGCGGGCTTTGAATTTTGTGGTCGGTAATTTTCTGGCTGCCTTCAGTTTTATAAGGCATGTGACAATCGGCACATGAAACCCCTTTATCAAAATGCACACTCGACATGAATAGCTCAAAATCTGGATGCTGGGCTTTAATAATGGGCGTTTTACTTAATGGATGAATCCAATCGGCGAAAGCAAATTCATCATAATATTTTTCGATATCTTCAACGCTAAAGCCCTTATCCCACGGGAAAGTAACATATTTACCGTCTCCCTTGAAATAATATTCCACATGACATTGTGCACATACCAAAGTGCGGCGCTCATTCAAAGTAGCGTCGCCGGAATTTTTACCCAACTTCTGATAGGCTTCAATAAATGGAATCTGAGCTATACGCAGACTCTGATCGGAGGCATTATGGCAATTGGCGCAACCAATCGGATTTACGATCTCGCTCAGCATTCCTGCCCACATGGTTTTGTAGAAAGCTTCAGGTCCGATATTTTTCATAACACGCAATACATCAGGGCTTTTACACGTCCAACAGCTAGAAGGCTGCGGTCCATCAGTATCGGTAAGGGGTGTCCCGGTGCGAAGAGTATTTCTTACATCGGTAATAGCGTAAATATGACCTCTGGGCTGATTGTAATCCTTTGCAAATGAGTATCCGGCAAATAAAATTACCATACGCGGGTCTTCATCGAGTGCGTCGCGCATTGAGTTACCGTTGAATTTTGAAGAGAAAGAAGTGTCTGACATCTGTTGATAAGTGGCATACTCGCGTGGGTATGCCTTTCCCCACATTTCATTACGGGGTTCATTTTCGTCGAGGGCATATAATGGCACGTTTTTCACGGTGGCTTCGGTTCTGCGTTGAATTATTGATGAAGCAAACAAACCCAGAACAAATACAACTACCACTGTTACTAAAAAAAGTGCCCAGCCAATCCAAGGCCTTTTGCTGATTCTTTCGGATAAATTGAATTTCATATCAAAATTGTTTTATTCAGTAATTTTTCGCAACCATTCGGGGACAGGCGATTTTGGATATGGCACCTCGGTATATGGGGTAGATGAAAGGCTTTTCACCCTGCCATGAGGTACTTCTCTGTGGCATTCCCAGCACAACCTACCATTGCCTGTTTTTGTATCTTTGAACTCCACATTGGCTTTCACCATTTCGGTGAGAGGCCCATGACAACGGATACAGTTTTCGAGCACCACTTTTTTGCCGGGATCAAGCATACGAATACTTTGCTCATAGCCCCGCGTAGTGAAAATTGCAGAATGCCGCATCCCGTCCATTGCTTTGAAATAGTATTTTCTGAAAACATTATCATGTGGAACGTGACAGTCGTTACAATTGGTGTTCCTGCCATGAGAAGAATGCCTCCATGTTGTATATTCTGTTGCCATGATATGGCAATTCACGCAGGTTTCAGGGTCATCCGAAATGTACGTCCACGCTTTGGATACGTAGATAATATTACAACCCAAACCAGTGATAACCCCTATCAGTATTATCACAGGCACTTTCCATCGCTGATTGGGAAAGAAAGGCTGAATAAATCGCATCAATTTCATTAATACAAAGATAGTATTATAACTAAATATTCAAAGCAATCAAGAGTTTTTATCAGAACCTGATATTTATACCACCCGAAAAGTTGATTCCTGCCTGCGGATAAAAATATGCCCATGTTTTCTCAACACCCTGCTCAAACCAAACGCCACCATATGCATTTGATGAATAGGTAACATTAAAAATATTGTTAACCGAAAATCGTAATGACAGCTCCTTTGTTTTTGTTGAGAATATATTGTAATCGAGTTGAAAATTGTTAATACAATAGGGTTCGATAACCCGGTCGTTACTCATCGTATTGTCGAAATACTGCTTACCCACAAACTTACATGACCATGTAGCTACAAAATTTTTAAACGCATTCCACGACAAGCCTACAGCTCCAATTAATGTTGGAGAATATGCTATATCAGTTTCACCCAATGGAGTTGCAATGTACGACGCGTTCCAGTCGGCATCATACTGATCGGCATACAGCACAAAATTCCTGATTTTATTCCGGCTCAGCGTAACATTCATGTTTAGTTTAAGGCGTTCAAAAAATAATAAACTACCTGTTAATTCAATCCCACAACGGTAGCTGTTTCTTACATTGGTCATAATATCGTAACCGACTGAGCTCTTTTGACCTGTAGGAATGATCTGATCTGTGTAATCCATGAAATATATATTGATACCAGCTGAAATAAATTTATCAGAATACCTGTATCCCAGCTCATAATCGAACAGTGTTTCCGGTTTTGGTGTACTGTTTGCATCGCCAACTGCATCTTCATAGTTTGCACGAGTAGGCTCACGATGACCTAACGCAAAAGAGAAGTATGTATTCATCTTTGTGTTGATTTCATAAAACACACCGGCTTTGGGGTTAAAAAAATTGAAGCTATGCTGCTGGTCGAGTATTTTCTGGGTATTGTCAGGCATAAGGTCATCATCGGTACCAGCCATCCGATAAAAGATATACCTGTACTGAATGTCGCCATATAAATTGATGGCTTCATTTAACTGCAAATCGAGTTTAATATAATTGCTCACGTCTGTTTTATTCCCGGTATTGCGGTAGTATTCATGGTTTATCTCGGAATTGTAAGCTGAACGCATCCAGATAATTTTCCCGAAATGATTGCCATCGTACTGGTTGCAAGCTCCTCCAAGTATGGCATTGATGCGACCTTTATGATAGTTGGCATCGTAAACAATTCCATAAAAATTATTTCCCATCCATTTGCGAATTATCATATCGCTCGTTGAATCGTTTGTAAACCCATATTCCGAAAGCAGCTGATCTTGTTCATATTGCTCATAATATCCATCACCGCGTGTGTAATGCAAGGCAGAATTAATGCTGATATTTTTTCCGAATTGCTTTGTAAGCAACACCTGATAATGCGTCTGAACGTAATTGTCGGTTTGGTTTTCGTAGTATCGTCGGTTCCCTGATTCATTGAAATATTCTCCGGCAGGGTTATATGTACGGTTTGTCTGCAGGCTGTCAGAGGGCACTCCCCACCAACTGATCCCTGTTTTTTCCTTACCGTAAATAACATTGGACCGTATCAGAGTTGTTTGATTGCGCCAGGCTCCCGATATGAGAAATGAGCTGTGGTTTGAGCCGGAGTAATCGATATACCCATCGCTGTTAAGCTTCGACATCCTTACATCAAACGACAATCCGTTTTCGGCAATACCCGTTCCCAAAACAAGACTTTCTTTAAAGGTATTAAAACTGCCTGCAATGAATTGAACGCCGGCATAGGGCTTTTTTTCGGTAAAATCGGTTTCCATATTCAGGCTTGCCCCGAATGATGCTGAACCATTACCCGATGTTCCAACGCCCCGTTGAATCTGAATACTGCTTACCGATGAACAGAAATCTGGCATATTTACCCAGAAAATGCTTTGCGATTCGGCATCATTGAATGGTATGCCGTTGATAGTGACGTTTATACGGGTTGCATCCGTTCCCCTGACACGGAACCCCGTATACCCTACTCCATTACCAGCCTCGCTTGTAGCAACAAAAGATGGAGTAAGCTCCAGTAAGTACGGAATATCCTGCGCTGAATTTCGTTCACCGATTTCGTTTTCGTCCATATTTACATAGGCTGTCGGGGTTTTCGATCCTGCACGCGTTGCACTTACCACTACTTCATCTGTCAAAATAGCTGTTGTGAATAGCATAACATTGAGCACAGCATCGCTGCCATAGCTGTTCACCTCCTTTTCAGTGCTCTCAAAACCAAGGTAAGTAAAAACCAATAGGTTTTTGCCACGTTTCAGCTGCAGGGTGTAAGCTCCATTTTCATCGGTTGTTGTTCCTGAATAACTCCCTTTAATAATAATGTTCACATCGCGCAACGGGTTTCCGTTTTCATCGCTCACAGTACCGCTCAGCTTCTGCGAAAACAAGGGCGTTACACAGAATAAGCCTAGGGCAAAAATTAAGGCAATTCTTTTCATATTCAGTTAAACTAAAATTTCAATAAATTAAATCTAATAAACTGATTAGCTGATGTATGAAACGGTAAAATGAGTTGCTTAATTCCCTACGCCGGCATTACCCGGATCAGGTTATAAGGGTTTAATCTCAGCCGCTTCAGGCACCCCCATCAAGATTTATCGGTGGTAAAGATAAAAATACTTTAGCTTTTCTAAAAACTGAAATGTTGAGTATCCAATGTTTTATAACAACGAAAGGAGCAATATATTGCAACTACTCCTTTACGCTGTTATTTTAAATATTGAAAAATATTTTTATTTACTGCCGGAATCCGACATTGTCTTCATTCGCTTTTCGGCTTGAGAAGTCTTTTCGCGTTTCAATTCAGGGTTGTTATTACTTTTTGACTCAGTTCCCGTGTTGTTGACTTTTGCTTTTACCTCGTTAATTTTCACCTGGCTCTTCTGAACCACAGCTTTCTGTTCTTTCATGGTTTCCTCGGCAGCCTGTCTTTTTACGGAAACACTTTTATTCTCTGATTTTGGTTGCAACTGTTCCTGATTTGCATTTCCTGACTTAGAAAATGCTTTTTGCTGGGCTTGATCAACCGGACGAACTGCATCAGGTGTGCTTCCCCGAAACTCAGCGGAATGGTTGTTTAATTTCTGAGTCGGAGCAACAGAAGCTTTTTCAACAGATTTTCCGTTCTGTGTGTTGTTGTGCTGCCCTCCTTTATTTACGGTTTGAGCCATAGCCAGAGAGCCAACAATAAAAATTGCCATGATTGTTACACCTATCTTTTTCATATGTTTAAGTTTTAAAGGTTAAAAATTAATATATGTTATTTGAGTTATTCCCATTTTGCAGTTCTAAATATTATATTTTAATAATAAAGTCATAAAATTGTGCAATTGGTTGTAACACACTCGCCATAATTAAGAAATACTTCCTTTGCTAAGTGTCAAAATTACAAACAACTAAATAACGCCGGTCTAAATATATTGTTAAAATTTTTCTTGGTTTTTAATAAAAATTCTAAATAAAAATTATCAGCGAAACAACTTCTTTTTCATTCTGTCATTTTTTTATTTTTGTAGTAATTTAATTGCTATGTTTCGTCTTCTGACATGCATTATATTACTATGCAACGCAGGAATTGCCATTTCGCAGTGCGATACGGTGAAAGTGGAAGCGTTGAAAGGCGAAGGCGTGTATGCCTTACTAAAGCGCAACCATTACGAAGCAAGCTACTTCAGTGATTTTGTGAGGATAAATAAAAAATATTTAGGTCCGGAAAACACATTGATTGCGGGGAAAATATATGCCCTGCCCTGCAAGCCCGATAGTATTATTGTGCCGGTTGTGAGCGACAGTGTACCCGGAATAGTTTGCATTGATTCGGTGCTATCGGGAACGGTTTTCTATCTGATACCCGGGCATGGTGGCCCTGACCCCGGTGCGGTTGCTACCGTGGACGGTAATATGATAACTGAAGATGAATATGCTTACGATATAGCGCTTCGGTTGAAGCGTGAAATTGAATCGCATGCCGGTGTGGCAATAATGATTGTGATTGACCCGAACGACAGTATCCGCAATGAGAAATTCCTAGTTCACGATACCGATGAAATCTGTTACCCTGATAAGAGTATTCCGCGCGATCACAACGAAAGGCTGCTTCAGCGGGTATATGCAGTAAACAATTTGTATGATAGCTACGGCGCTTTGGTGCATCAGCGCGTAATCGAAATTCATCTGGATTCCCGCCCTGAATCGCAAAAAATTGATGTATTTTTCTATTATCATACCACAAGCACCAAAGGTCAGCGTTTGGCTGAAATCATGCTAAGTACATTTGAAGCAAAATACAAAGAACATCAGCCGAACAGGGTCTACAATGGTTCTGTGAGTCCGCGCAGCTTAATGGTTCTACGGAAGACAAAACCTGTAGGGGTATTTATGGAACTGGGTAATATGTCGAATGTGAATGATCAGAAAAGATTTCTCGATCCCGACAACCGCGATATTCTGGCAAAGTGGATTTGTGCAGGGCTAATCGAAGAATACAACGAAGTTGGTAAAAAGCAAAGCCTGAACTAAATAGCTTATTATTTACATTTTCTGCCAATTGCTTTAATTGCAGCATTTACAATAGCATCAGAAGAAAGACCGTATTTTTTCATAAGTGACATAGGCTCTCCACTTTCACCAAATGTATCGTCAACGGCAACAAACTGCTGTGGAAGCGGATAATTTTCAGCAAGTAACTGGGCAATGCTGTCGCCCAGTCCACCATTCTTCATGTGTTCCTCGGCACTTACCACTGCTCCTGTTTTGCTTACAGACTTAAGCACAGCTACTGTATCGAGGGGTTTAATGGTATGTATGTTGATGATTTCGGCACTGATTCCTCTGGATTCAAGCATTTCGCATGCTTGTAAAGCTTCCCACACCAGATGACCGGTTGCAAAAATACTCACATCCTTTCCTTCGTTAAGTAAAATGGCCTTTCCAATCACAAATTCCTGTGCTGCAGGCGTAAAGTTTGGCACTTTTGGTCTGCCGAAACGCAGATATACAGGCCCTTCATGATTGGCAGATGCTATTGTTGCAGCAAAGGTTTGATTATAATCGCACGGGTTAATTACAGTCATGTTTGGTAGCATCTTCATCAAGCCGATATCTTCGAGAATCTGATGTGTTGCACCGTCCTCTCCCAAAGTTAGACCAGCATGTGAGGCGGCAATTTTTACATTTTTATTGCTATAAGCCACTACTTGCCTGATTTGATCATATACTCTTCCGGTGGCAAAATTGGCAAAAGTCCCTGCAAAGGGTATTTTTTTCGTTATGCTTAAACCAGCTGCTACTCCAATCATATTTGCTTCGGCAATACCAACCTGAAAGAATCGTTCGGGATGCGCTTTAGCAAAAGCATCCATTTTCAGTGAGCCGGTAAGATCGGCACATAAAGCAACAACCGATGGATTCGTTTTGCCCAATTGGCTCAGCGCAGCTCCAAATCCCGAGCGGGTGTCCTTAGTTTCGGTATAGGTGTAGGTTGTCATGAATTTTATAAATTAAAAATATAGGTTTCTCCTGATTTTACCCTGACTTTTTGTTCCAGTGATTTTTCGGTTTTTCTTTGGTTTTTATCGCGAAATATTATTCTATAATATCCGGGTTGAAGCCTCAGGTTATACACCACCCTGTCGGGGATAAAATCATAAATATTGGTAAGTACATCTCCGTTCTCAAAAAGCAGCGATCCGTAAACCGGCGATTTGAAGTTGATTATAACACGCCCGGGCTGTGCGATGCGCAGGGTTTTCTGTACATCCTGTTTCACTTCAACTGCATCAATATATATGCGTGGAAGCGTAAGCACTTCGAGGTTATACAATCCAACAATATAGTATTGTTCCTTTTCGGCATCGAGCACGTGAATGGTTTCCATTAGACCGGTTTGCCGCACAATGCATTTCACGTCGTTATCGTCGGGGTCGTTCCCGTCGACAACCACTTTTAAGCTACCCTGAGGGGCAGGCACTTCGAATACATTGAGTTTTTTAGGCTGAACAATAAGAGTATCGAGGTAAACCGGAGGGATAGTATGAACTTTAAGGTCGTACACCGACATAATATCAACGTGCAATGTATCGGGTTGCCCCTTGTCGTTCATGGTATGCATGAACGTATATCTGATATTTCCCGACAAATTATCATGAAAGCTCAGGGCAACGTTTGTTTCTGTAGGGTTTCCGTAAATATCGAGCAGATTGATTTGCACCGAAGTAAGATTGGTAACTTCGGAGATAACCGTATTTAGGGCATCGGCAAACTCATCAGCGTTTCCCACATCAAAATAGTTACCGATACAACTTAAATAGTCGGCAATTTGGGTATCGAGCCGAATGCCAATGATATAAGGTTTTAGAATGATTCCCTGTTTTTGCAAAGCAATACTCACTTCGCAGGGGTCTCCCCCGCAACGTTCCATTCCATCGGTGATTAATATCACAATATTGCGGCAATTGTCGCAATCGGGGAAATCGTTTGCACAATCCAGAAGGCTTCGGGCTATAGGTGTTGTGCCTTTGGGTTTAATGCTTTCAATCTTTGCAATGATGGCCTCTGAATTATTATACCCAAAAGGAACTTCAAGTTTTGTGTCGTTACAATCTTCGGGTGGTGCAGCACTTTGGTGCCCAAAAACACGCAGGGCATACTGTATATTATCCTGATTAGGCAACCCTGATAAGGAATCGAGTAGTTCTGTAAGAAGTTGTTGAGCGGTGTAGAATTTTATTCCCCTGTCCCACACTTCGAGCATGCTGCTTGAACCGTCGAGTATAAAAAGCACCCGGGTAAGAGGCGGGTTGTTTTGCGCTTTTACCGTAAGGTTTGCTGTGCAGATTAAAAGCGTAATTAGTATAAATACAATTTTTTTCAAATTTTGCATATTAATAATCGCCTAAAGTAACCGGTAATTGCTGCAAGGCAAGTTCCAGTTGTTTATTGTCGGGTGCTGAACCATGCCAGCGATGATCGTCCATCATAAAATCAACTCCCATGCCCATGATTGTTTTCATTAGTATTACAACGGGTTTAGCATTGCCGGTATTGTGTTTAGCTTCATTAAGTGTATTCAGTAGCAAGCGCATATCGTTACCATTGGTTTCGAGAGCAATCCATCCAAAAGCTTCCCATTTGGCTTTCAGGTTTCCCAGACTTATTACACTATCAACAGGTCCATCTATTTGCTTACCATTATAATCGACAATAGCAATGAGGTTGTCAATACAACGTGCAGTTGCAAACATAGCTGCTTCCCATATTTGTCCTTCCTGCAGTTCACCATCGCCACAAAGGCAATAAACGATGTTTTTATCACCACTCATTTTTTTCCCGAGAGCAGCCCCTGCTGCTACCGATAAACCCTGACCAAGAGAACCGGAAGCCACTCTTACACCGGGTATGTGCTCTGCAGTTGCCGGGTGACCCTGTAGCCGAGAATCAATTGCCCTGAAGGTTGAAAGCTCTTTTACCGGGAAATACCCCTTGCGGGAAAGGACACTATACCAAACCGCCGATAAATGTCCGTTCGACAGGAAAAACATGTCCTCGTTATTTCCAGCCATATCAAAAACCTCTTTCTGATGCAACACTTCAAAATAGAGTGCAGTGAGCAAATCGGCACATCCAAGCGCACCCCCCGGATGACCTGAGTTTTTTGAATGCACCATTCTTAGAACATCTCTCCTTACTTGTGTTGCAATGTTTTGCAGTTTCGAAACAGTGTCCATTGAGTTAATTTTTTAACAAAAATATATAAATATAAATACGATAATTTTAGTGTTTATAACTATTGAAAAGATTAATAAATGTCGTTATTCAAGACTAATACATAATTAACAGTTTTGCTGTGATGATTATTCGATTAAGTATTTTAATTTTACAATCGAATGAAACAGGAGTTGTTCATAGCTCGCAAAATGCTGAAAGGCCAAAAACATGGAGCCTCATTCAGCCGACCTGTAGTAAACATTGCAATCGCTGGCATTGCTATTGGTTTGGCTGTTATGCTTCTGTCGGTGGCCATTGTAACCGGTTTTAAGAATGAGATCAGTAAAAAGGTCATCGGGTTTGGTTCTCATATACGTGTTATTAATTACGACACCAATACTTCGTATGAAACCAAACCTATAGGCTTGCACCAAAGCTGGTTTAATCAGGTAAGATCCATCAAAGGAGTGCGTCACATTCAGCCATTCGTTACAAAAGCAGGTATTTTTAAAACCGATTACTATTTACAAGGGGTTGTAATAAAAGGCGTAGATAAGAGTTTTGATTTCAGTTTTTTTGAAAATTACATGGTTGAGGGCAGTATTCCTGCAATTTGCGACACAGGAAAAACCAACGAAATACTGATTTCCAAATATCTTGCCGACATTCTGAAACTTAAGGTTGGTGATAAGGTATCGAGCTACTTTATTCAGGATCCTCCACGCATGAGAAAGTTTATTGTATCCGGAATATACGACACCCAGCTACAAGACCTCGATAAGCTGTTTATCATTGCGGATGCAAGGCATATTCAGAAATTAAACGACTGGAACGAAAACCAGGTAACCGGTTTTGAAATTCTTATCGACGATTTGAAGAATATTGATTTAATAAGCAGTGAAGTAAAAAGTGTTGTAAGTAATATTCCCGATGAGAACGGCAATTTCCTGAAGGTAAGCAGCATAAAGGACGATTATCCTGAAATATTCAACTGGTTGGGTTTGCTGGATATGAACGTTTGGGTGATACTAATACTGATGGTAAGTGTTGCAGGATTTAATATGGTAAGTGGGTTGCTGGTTATTATTCTGGAACGTGTAAATATGATCGGTATCCTGAAAAGTCTGGGGAGCACAAATATTAGTATACGAAGGGTTTTTCTCATTTATGCCGGCATGCTTATCGGAAGAGGTATGTTGTGGGGCAACGTATTGGGAATAGGCCTCTGTGTGCTTCAATGGGCATTTAAAATTGTAAGCCTTGACCCCGTATCGTATTACGTTTCATATGTACCGATAAATATAAATTTCCTGCATATTATATTACTCAATGCAAGCTCTTTTGTAATTACTGTTCTGATGATGCTTGTCCCCTCTTTTTTGGTTACGCGCGTAAGTCCTTCTGAAGCAATTCGTTTTAATTAGTGTAATATGATTAATTTAATACTCATAGCTTTTGCGCCGGTAATTCTGATTTTATTTTATGTATATTACCGCGACAAATACGAAAAAGAGCCTATCGGCAAACTTCTTTTAAGCGTTTTATTTGGAGCAGTGGCAGTGATCCCCATTCTGATAACGGAAACCATTCTCTCTATTCCTGCTTCATGGATGAATGGTTATCTGCTGGCCGGTTGGGACGCCTTTGTAGTTGCCGCATTTTCGGAAGAAAGCTTCAAATTCCTTGCATTCATTATTTTCATTTGGAGAAGCAAGCATTTCAATGAACATTTTGACGGGATTGTTTATGCTGTGTACATTTCGCTGGGATTTGCACTGGTCGAGAATATTCTCTATGTCGTTGAAGGCGGGGCTTCAACTGCATTGGTGAGAGCCATTTCTGCCGTACCTGCTCATGCCATTTTCGGTGTTACGATGGGTTATTATCTGGGCCGCGCTAAATTCGATCCCGCCCATAGGGGGCGACTCATCCTAACCGCCATATTTCTCCCAATTCTGCTTCATGGGCTATACGATTTTATTCTTATGTCGGGTATGCCCTATTTCCTGATTTTTTTTGCGGTGTATCTATTTGTGTTGTACCGCTTGGCTCTGAAACGGATGAAGCAGTTGTCGGTGCTGTCGGGGTACAGAATGAATAAAGTTGACGAATTTAATAAAAACAATTCAGCCACAGGCAACACCCAGGAAACAACAGAAAACGATGAAAGCAATCCGCTAAGTTAAACAGGTGCAACGGCAAATTCTTTAAAGCTATATGAAATCAGTGTCAGTAAACACGTATCTCACGAAGTGAGTTAATGAACAAATAACAATGGCACTGGATTCATTCTTTGTTGAAAAATAACTAACATTTATTAGATTTGCAGTCAGTATTTGCATGATTATGTTTCGTGAGCGATTTAATAGTATTCTTAAAAAATTCCTGATCTGGCGATTGCGCAAAGTTTCCGACAGAACTTTTATCATGTTTATAGCTGTGATAACCGGAATTGCTGCCGGCCTAGCCGCTGTTTTGCTAAAGAATACTGTTCACTATATACGTATGGGTGTAACCACCTGGTTTTCGCCTGATAACGAGAACTATCTTTTCATCATTTCTCCGGCACTTGGTATTTTTCTGGTAATCATTTTTCTGCGGCAAATTCTTAAAAAGAAACTTGAACCGGGAGTAGCTATGGTGCTGCGCAGTAAATCGCAGAAAAGCGGGCGTATCGAGGGGCACAATATGTTTTCGCATTTGATTTCCAGTGCCCTGACCATTGGGTTCGGGGGGTCAGTAGGACTTGAAGGGCCTACTGTAGCTACAGGATCGGCCATTGGAAGCAATATTGGGCGATTGTTTCACCTGAACAGCAAGCAGTTAGTTTTACTAATTGGCTGTGCCTGTACGGCTGCTATTGCTGCCATTTTTAAAGCACCTATTGCAGGTCTGGTCTTCGCTCTTGAAGTTATTATGCTTGACCTCACAATGTCGTCGCTTATACCCTTGCTGCTGGCTTCGGTTGCAGCCACACTAACTTCGTATCTTTTTCTGGGGCATGATGTGATTTATTTTGTAGAAAGGATCGATTCATTCTGGATGCGCCATATTCCTTACTATATATTACTTGGAATTCTTACAGGCTTTCTTTCGCTATATTTTACCAAAATGTATATGTTCCTGCACAACGGGTTCTCAAAAATTAAATCATGGATAACGCGTTTTTTTGTAGGAAGTTTTGTTCTCGGGTTGCTGATTTTTCTTTTTCCGGGTCTGTATGGCGAAGGTTACGAAGTTATAAATGCCAGCCTGAATGGCGACTACTCATATCTTTTCAACCATTCGTTATTCTATGCGTTTTCCGATAGCATCTGGATTGTTATTATGGTTTTTGTTGCAATAATTCTGCTCAAGGTATTTGCCACAGGGGTTACATTTGGAGCCGGGGGGGTCGGGGGGATTTTTGCACCGTCACTTTTTATAGGAGCCAATGTCGGATTATTTTTGTCGTACGTGCTAAAGCTACTAGGTTTCAACGTTTCGTCAACCAATTTTGCACTTGTTGGCATGGCAGGTACCATTGCGGGAGTTATTCATGCACCCCTAACGGCAATTTTCCTGATAGCCGAGTTAACGGGTGGTTACGGACTTTTTGTGCCCCTGATGATTGTTGCCACCTTGTCGTATCTTACTGTAAGACTTTTTAACCAAAAGTCGCTTTTTCTGCAGCAACTCAGTGAAACCGGGGAAATTATTACCCACCATAAAGACAAAACAGTTCTTTCGATGATGAAAGTTGACCAGCTAATTGAAAGCAACTTTATTTGTGTGAAAAGCGATAACACACTCCGCGAATTGATTTTTGCGATTGAAAGATCAACACGAAACATATATCCGGTGGTAGATGACGAGGGGAAACTCGAAGGCATTGTTTTTCTCGATCATATCAGGCATATTATTTTTAAGCAGGAACTTTACGACACTACTTATGTAAGTAATTTCATGTTTATGCCCCAACCCCTCGTTAATATTAAAGACACGGTTGAAGCGGTTGCTGAAAAATTTCAGGATTCCGGTAACTACAATCTCCCGGTAGTTGACGACGACAACAAATATGTTGGCTTTATTTCGAGGGCTAAAGTTTTCTCGAATTATCGCAGGCTGACAAAGCAAATTTCTGATGAATAAAACCTTGTAAAACCTGCTCTAGTAAACAATAATGCAGCATGGATTCATACGCTACATGGGGTTTACATTCAATACAAGTGATTAGTCGGGATATTGCAAAAATTGGAACCGGGTATTACCTATTTACCCTGACTTGAAATATCTTCGTTAACCGATTTATAAACTATCTCCGAAATATCAGAAATAATCCCGACCAAATTATCAAAGCTGTTGCCGCGTGTCATAATGCATATCAAATACGGATTATTTTCGAAATAAACAATTCCACAATCGTGAAGTTGTTTAATATCGGTGCTCTGAAAGCCTCTTTCCCCAAATTTATGCGCTATTTTAATCGTTTTAGGAAGCTTTCCCGGTATTCCTTGCGAAAACATGGTTTTACTCAGTAATTTCAGTGCTTTTTCGGAATAATCGCGGCTTAGGTAAGATGAATTATACAAAATTCTGTAAAAAGCTGAATACTCTTTCGGAGAAACAAAATCAACCGATAAATCCCTGTTTTTTATATTTACTCCTAAGTCTATCATAACATTAATAAGGAACTCATCACCTATCTGTGCCAATAACAGTTCTTTTGCATTATTATCGGAGTGCATAATCATATATTCGACCAACTCTTCAACGGTATAGCTTTTACCCACTTCAATCTTTACATTATCAACAATATTCTGAGTAAAGCTCGGGTCAAGCACACGAGTATAATCGATTTTTTTATTCATAAAACCTGATTCGTATTGGGCTTTCTTATAGACGGCTATCATGAGCGGGACTTTAAGCATACTGGCCGGCATATAAAAACTATCCTCGTTGATGCCAATCCAGGGGCCGTTGTTCAGCGATCTATAATACACCGAAATGCTTTCAGCCAAGCCGGCCTGAAGAGCAGAATTCACATAGTCGTTTAGTTGAGTCTTTAAACTGACATGATTCTTCGAAACTGAGGGGTGAAAATTCTCACAATCCAGTAAAGGGTTTGTAAATTCGTAGCCCCCAGCTCTGATTTCGGTAAATTGTTGCTGCTGTCCTGATTCTGTTTCAGTAATTTTTTCTTGCTTGTCGGAAGTAAAAAAGCCCAAAATGAACCCAAGCCCTGCACCGGCGACAAATGCACTAATCGCAACAACCAAACTTCTTCCATTGCTTTTGTTCTTTTTTAGGGGCTCCTGATTTTTTACAGGTTGTGCGTTTTTCTTATTATTCATATACCTTTTTTGCATCATTATTTGTTCGGTAAAATTACTCTTATTTCGCATTAGCCTAACCAATTCTCAAAAAAAAATCGCTACATCATAGTATCTTCAACCTGTTTATTGATTTTTAAAAATGTGTTTATTTACACATGAGAACCTATAAAACTATTATACAAAAAAACATTAAAAACAAAAGCGTATAATTGCTTTAACACAAGTTTTCAGAATTTCAGATAAAAATCTTTCGTCAGCTGTTTATATTCTTCTGTAAAATCGCCCCTATGACCACCTTCAATAGTTATTTCTGACTCCTCCAAACCCATTTCCTGAAAGCTGCTCTTAACAAGCACACGTACAGGCTGCATGCCAAATCGAGGTATTACATAGGTTAATTTATTAATATACAAACTATTTAAGCTCAACAACTCAAGTAATTGTTTTAATTGGTATTGCGGATAAATCATGCAAAAACACCCTGTCGTAGTAAGCAGCTTTGCGACAATTCTCAAAAGAGACAACAGTGAAAGGCTCTCGTTGCTGCGAGCTAAATTTCTCTTACTACCGGAATCAAATTGCTGATTATCGAAAAACGGAGGGTTACTTATTATAAGATCGAATTTTTCAGTTGATGAAAATTTCAAAATATTACAATTAAATACCGAAATTCTGTCATTCCATGGGCAATTACCGAAATTCACCAACGATTCTTCATACGCATCCTTGTCAATTTCGACAGCGGTAATATCGCAAACGCTTCGCTGAGCCATCATTAAACTTATTATACCTGTTCCACTCCCAATATCAAGGATTTTACCGCTTGTGGGGATGTTTGCCCATGCACCTAATAATATAGCATCGGTACCCACTTTCATTGCCGAATTCCGGTGAATGACCGAAAACTGCTTGCAGCGGAAAACTCTTTCAGGCATGATGAAATGGCTTATCTACAGCTCGTAACCCGCCAAAAACGAACCAATGAGGCGTTGTTTTTCCGGACTCATTGCCGGAATAGAATTCCTCAATTTTGAGGACATTTGTATAATATCGTTATGCGAGGCTTTTGCTATATTGCTTTCAATAACAGTGATTGCTTCGATACTGGTGTACAAATCGGCTGATAAAGCTATTTCAGCAAAGCTGGCCAGATGATGCTGAAAACCTATAGAAGATTGCCAACAACAGGAGAGCAACTCCCGAAATCCATCATTACGCGTATGTTGCATCATAGTTTCCACCCAGGGTGCTGCAGCCCTTGAATCCTTAATATCGCAAAACAATTCCAGAATGCGTTTCTTTACCGGTTGCGAAATGGTGCTAAAGTAGCACTCTATCAATGGTTGAACAGATTCCGGTTTGCCATTTCCGGCTAAGTAATTCACCGAATCGAGAACCGTTTTCTCTTCGGTTGCCCTCAGATTTGCAACGATTTGTTTAAACGAAAGTTCCATGAACAGCAATAATTTTATGCAAAACTAATCCATTTTTCATTAAGACAATGACCTGAATATAAAGATAAATAGCAGAACTGTTTTGACGCAATTCAACAAAAAATAAATTAATGCTTCAAATATCTTTGCATTGTCAATTGCATGTATTCAGGTTTTAACTAATTTTGAGTTATGAAAAGAGTGAGTACCACATCAATATCAGACCTGATAAAACAGTATATTTCAGATAACAATCTGGAGTATGGCATTGTATCGGCCAGATTGATCAATTCTTGGGAAGCGGCAGTTGGCAAAATGATCGCCAACAGCACCAAAGACCTTTACGTGCATAAACGGAAGCTCTATGTTACGCTTTCATCATCCATTGTGAGGCACGAGTTGATGATGATAAAAACCGGGCTTATTGCAAGGTTAAACGAATTGGCGCAGGCAAATGTGATTGATGATATTATATTCAGATAAAGACAACAATTGAAAATACTCGGTATTTCGGCATATTATCACGATTCGGCAGCATGTATTACTATAGATGGAAAGATTGTTGCCGCTGCTCAGGAAGAGCGCTTTACGCGAAGAAAACATGACAATTCATTTCCGGTACACGCTACACGCTTCTGTCTGCAATATTGCAATCTGAGTATTGACGATCTCGATGCGGTGGTGTACTACGAAAAACCTTTCCTTAAATTCGAGCGACTGCTCGAGACGTATTATGCCTATTCACCAAGGGGTGTTGTTTCGTTTGTAAAGGCCATTCCTGTATGGACAAAAGAAAAGCTGTTCATGAAAAAACTATTGCGCGACGAGCTCAGGGAAATTATGCCATATAAAAAGCGTAAACTGCAATTGCTTTTCACCTCTCATCACCTTTCGCATGCTGCAAGTGCCTTCTACCCTTCTCCATTCAACGAGGCCGCCATTGTAACCGTTGACGGTGCAGGAGAATGGGCAACGGCATCGCTTTGCCATGGACGCGAAAAATCGATAAGCCTTTTGAAAGAATTACGATTTCCGCATTCTGTAGGCCTGCTTTATTCTGCTTTTACTTATTTTCTTGGATTTGTGGTTAATTCGGGTGAATATAAACTCATGGGCCTAGCACCCTATGGGAACGCAGGCGATGCACAAACCCTCACGTTCATCGAAAAGATCAGAAGCGAAATTGTTGCCGTAAATCAAGACGGATCAGTGTACCTGCATCAGAAGTATTTCAGGTATGCTACAGGGCTTAGAATGATAAACTTAGCAGCATGGGAAAAACTTTTCGGGTTCCGTATCAGGCACAGCGAAGACCCCATTGCACAACACCATTGCAATCTGGCATTAGCCATCCAAGAGGTTACCGAAGACATAATACTGCGAATGGCAGCTGAAGCGAAGAAATGCACTCAATCAGAAAACCTTGTACTTGCCGGTGGTGTTGCGCTTAACTGCGTTGCAAACGGGAAAATACTGAAATCAGGATTGTTTCGCAATCTCTTTATTCAACCCGCTGCCGGTGATGCTGGCGGGGCTTTGGGCGCAGCTCTTGCAGCAGAATATATTTTTTTTGATCAAGATCGCGTTATTCAGAATCCCGATAGCATGAACGGGGCTTTTCTGGGTCCTGAGTACACCGATACTCAGGTTGAAACTACCCTGAAAAAATATTATGCAAACTATAGGCATTTTGAATCGTTTGATATTCTTGCCGGGGAAGTGGCATCATTCATTCATCAGGGCAAAGTGGTGGGTTGGTTTCAGGGGCGCATGGAATTCGGGCCGCGTGCCTTGGGCAACCGGAGCATTCTTGCCGATGCCCGTAACACAGCAATGCAGAAGCAACTGAACCTGAAAATTAAGTTTAGAGAAGGTTTTCGTCCCTTTGCCCCTGCTGTAATTGCAGAAGATAGCAATGCTTACTTCCATATACAATGTGCTTCGCCTTATATGCTCCTTGTAGCAGATATAAACCAAAGCCTCAGGCAACCCCTGCCTGATAATTACCAGAATTTACCGACAATGGACAAACTATACACACAGCGGTCATCGGTTCAGGCAATCACACACTGCGATTTTTCGGCACGCATTCAGACAGTACATGCCGAAACCAATCCGCGTTTTTACCGCTTACTGCAGGAATTTAAAAGCATTACAAACTGCAGTGTAATGGTTAATACCAGCTTCAATGTGCGGGGTGAGCCCATTGTTTGCACCCCCGAAGAAGCATTCAAATGCTTTATGAGCACCGAAATGGATGTGCTGGTGCTGAATAACTTCGTATTGATAAAAACCGACCAGCAGGAGGTGTTAAAAAATTATACATTTGTTTCGAGTTATAAACCCGATTGATATGGAATTTCTTAAAGATTTATTTCGTTTTCTAGGTGAAAGAAAAAAATATTGGCTGATACCCATCATCATTGTGCTTGCTTTGGTGGGTATTCTATTGATATTCGGGGGCAGCAGCAGCATAGCACCATTTATTTACACCTTGTTCTAACATGAAAACTATTCGGCATAAGGCAACCGAAACAATGCTGGTTTTCACTGCTGTGGCATTGCTCGTATATTTGCTTTTCAACGACAATGCATTATGGCTGTACATAGCACTCGGCATGGCTTTTACTGGCATTTTTATTCCACGGTTCGCAGAAATCGTTCATATTGCATGGATGTTTTTCTCGAGAAAGATCGGACTGGTTGTTTCGACCGTGATCCTAATCCTGATATATTTTTTTGTGCTGGTTCCCTTGGCAGCCATCAGCCGTTTGTTTGGCCGACAAATTATTTCAAAATCAAACCGACAATCGCTCTGGCAATCAGGTAAAGTTAACTATGGGCCCAGCCATTTTCGCGATTTGTGGTAAAGCTAAATTATTTGTAAGGAGGTAGGAATTATTGGTGAAATTCACTAAATTCGCATTGCAAAAAAACATATTATTAGACCGTTTATTATTAAAAATAATTAAACATTTGATAATCATTTATTTATGAACGTATCAAATTTTGGATAAATGTGTTTGCAAGGGCAATATAATTAGTTAAAAAGACATGACAATAATAATAACTATATGTGCTTTACTATTGCTTGCTTATGCTTTTGACCTTACTTCATCGAAAACTAAAATTCCATCGGTAATACTTTTGCTCTTTCTTGGCTGGGTCGTTCGACAAATAACAATCCTATTGAATTTCCGACTACCTGATTTTACACTGATTTTACCAATACTGGGAACTATCGGCTTAATACTTATAGTTTTAGAAGGCTCACTTGATTTGGAGCTCAATAAATCAAAATTAAAGCTGGTAAAAAAGTCATTGTTGGGCTCTCTGCTTTCGATGCTTGCAATGGCATTTTCATTGGGATACCTTTTTAAGTACTTTGGAGATGTCAGCCTTATCGATGGATTAACAAATGCCATTCCTTTTTGCGTAATAAGCAGTGCTATCGCCATCCCAAGCGTTCGACACCTCTCTTCGTCATTAAAAGAATATATAGTTTATGAAAGTAGTTTTTCTGATATTTCTGGTGTAGTTTTTTTTAATTTTGTTGCCCTCAATGATAATTTTAATGCAAGTTCTTATGGGCATTTCGCATTACAACTTCTAATTATTTTAATAATTTCTTTTGTGGCAACTTATGTTCTAACTATTCTATTAGGAAGAATTGAACATCACATCAAATTCATACCAATAATATTATTAATCATATTAATTTATGCTATTACCAAAGAGTATCATTTACCCGCTTTGATTTTCATTATGCTTTTCGGGCTTTTTCTGGGGAACCTCGACAAACTTAAGCGCTTTAAGTTTATCAACAGCAATCGATTGGACAATCTGGGTAAAGAAGTCATCAGATTCAAGGAAATAAATGTTGAAATAACTTTTTTAATCAGGGCATTATTCTTTCTGTTATTTGGCTATTTGATTGAGACTCCTGAAATTATCAATACGCAAACATTAATCTGGGCAATTGGGATAGTTATGCTAATTTTTGCATTTCGCACTGTCCAGTTGTTAATTTCAAGGCTTCCCCTGATCCCGTTATTATTTGTTGCTCCCAGAGGGCTTATTACAATTTTGCTGTTCTTATCTGTTGCAGAAACACAGCAAATACCTCTCGTCAATAAATCATTAATAATTCAGGTTATCATTTTAACAGCATTGATTATGATGGTGGGTATAATAATAACTAAAAAGGGAGCTGAAATTGAAACTTGATTAAGAGAGTTTAGCTTAAAAAATGTTACGAAATGTATTCATTGGCCAATTGATTAAAACTAAAATAGCGATACTTTTTGCAGGTTTGTTCATTGTGTTCCAGTCGTGCAGTATTCTTCCGAAGATTGACCATACCAGAATGGATGCAAGAAAAACTGTCAGGAATTGTTATAGACTGGTAGAAGAGTATACTACCCTGGGGGCAGCTGCTGCTGAAGATTCTGTGATCACTCAGACAGAAGCTGACGCATTGAATAGTATTGAGATTAATATCGATTCAATCGCAAACAGCTTTTATGCAACTCACGAAAACAGGCAGGTGCTCGATGATATGCATGACAAAATGAGCAGAAAACCAAAATATAGTAAAAAGGGATCTAAATTGCTTGAAGCTTCGATGCTACTTTTCGATTGTGAAGGGTTTGAATTGTTGTTGGAATAATGAATTAATATAGTATATTTCATATTCAGTAGAACTTGAAATTATACCCTATCCCCGTGTTTACGCAAGATTCGCAGAAACCATCATTTTTGTTAAAAATCAGTTCAACAATGAAAGCAAAAATCGTTTTATTTGTTATCGGTACATTCTTCTTGATAACTCAGCTTCATGCCCAATGCGGGCAAGTCCATGAAAAGACACCAACAAGTATTGGAATAATTCTCTACTCAAACGATGTGGAGACTCTATGGAACGCGCTTCGCTTTGCAAACTTTGCAAAAAGCTCCGGCGACACAGTATCAATTTTTTTACTGGGTAAAGGAGTTGAGCTCGACATTCTGGTTAAATCAAATGCAGACCTGAAAGACCAAACCGAAACATTTCTGGGCAGTGGCGGAACGATTCTTGGTTGCGGCACCTGTTTAAACAGTCGGAAAATGAATGAGCCTCAGGTATGCCAGTTTTCATCCATGTCCGATTTGTACGATATTGTCCGAAAAAACAAAATTGTACTTACATTTTAGTATATTACAATCAATTATAAATGGCTGTTATTTGTTATAAGAACATATATGGCTGTTATTAATCACTAATACTTGTGTTATGAAAATTGGTATAATCATCGAAACAAATGAACCTGAAAAAGCATGGAATGCATTCCGTTTTGCAGTAACTGCCCGCAAGCAAAAGCATGAGGTAAAAGTTTTTTTGATGGGCGAAGCAGTGGAATGCGAAGGGCTAATTCATGCAACATATAATGTTGATGAACAGCTAAATGCATTTGTGGCTTTGGGAGGAGAAATACTTGCTTGCGGCACATGCCTCAAATCGCGTAATCTAGGCAGCACCGACAGTTGCCCGATATCAACCATGGTAGATTGTTTGAATGTTGTCCTCTGGGCTGATAAAACGGTAACTTTCTAAAATTTATTTTTAATACTTAGTTTTTCCCTTCATAATCATTAGTTTTGCACCACTTATTTTTGCATTATGGTTCCATCGAATCTGTTGAAATTATATAAAGTTTTTGGTCGTCAACCATTTGCATTACTGGATGCAGGGTCGGGTAACTTTTCGGCTTCGAAAATAAAACGCCATATGCCCCAATGCAATTATTATGGCATTGATATTACCCGCGACTACAATTACCGTCCCGATGACTTTGAACTGATGCAGGGTTTCTGGCTGAAAGACCTCACCCAGCTTCAATTCGATGATATCCCCGATAACACCTTCGACGCATTGCTAATGACACACATCATTGAACATTTGCATAATGGAGATCAGGTTATTCAGGGCTTGCTGAAAAAACTAAAAAAAGGCGGATATGTTTATATTGAATATCCTTCTGAAAAAAGTGTCAATTTCCCAAGTAAAAAAGGAACATTGAATTTTTACGACGACCCAACCCATGTAAGGTTGTATTCTTTACACGAAGTTAAAAGTATAGTAAGTAAGTGCAACTTTGAAATTATTGATTCGGGTACACGCAAAAGTTTTCGAAACATAGCCATGATGCCTATAAAAATGGTACATAACAAGATAAAATACGGCTATGTAATGGCATCGGTATATTGGGACTGGTACGGTTTTGCTGAATTTGTCTGGGCTCAGAAGAAATAGCCGATATCATAATTTAATGCAATAGCACAAAAGCAGCCCATTTATAGGGCTCACTCCGGTATTTATCGCGCATTGCATTCTGAGCCTGTGTAAATGCTTCTTCAATCGGCAAGCCTCCAAATAGCTTCGCATAAAACAGCTGCATGAACTCGGAAGTTTCAAAATCGGGTACTTTCCACAGGCTCATAACAATATAATCGACTCCGGCAGTTTTAAATGCCCGTTGTAAACCAAATACGCCTTCATCACCCTTAATATCTCCTACCCCTGTTTCACACGCCGACAGCACAACAAGGCGAGTTTTTGGCAAATACAGGTTCGAGATTTCGTAGGCAGTAAGAATTCCATCATCAACCGGAGGAGGCATTTTGCGTCCTTTCCAGCTGCTATTGGCACCTGCGAACAATAGTCCTGCACGCTGAAGCGGGTTTTGACTTTTACGGAATGCCTGCTGCTTTTCACCGGTAGTAAAAAACTGTTGCAAATCGCTATTGCCCTGGTTGGGAAAGAAGAAGCCATGAGTAGCAATATGAATGATGTCGGGAGTGCCTACGGCCGAAATATTTTTAATGACTTCTTCAACAGCCTCATTACCTGTTACCGGGGTTGATATAAGGTTGTATTTACGGGCAAGCAAGTGAATCCCCTGAACTTCGTTTAACGTACCCGGAAGATACTCCCAGTTCCCCCCTCTTGATGCCGTTTCCGCTTCCGATAAGGCATAAGTATTATCACCGGAAGGATAATTTTCGTCGTAATATTTCGAAGCAACGGCTAATTGCGTTTCGGCATCAGTATCATAGCTAATGCCACCAAACGCAAGTATCGAATGTGGATTACTGAACCCCCGTTGCAATGAATCAGATAAAACCGATGTTGAACTTACTCGTATTAAAATGTACTTATCAGACAGCAATATCGAATCTGTAACAGGAATTGCAGCAAATGATATCTGATGTAGCAGCCCGGATGGGGAATAATATATTTTTTCAACGCCTTCGAGGTACTTTTCCATTGGCTCCCATAACAACTCATAGAGTATTTTTACATCGTTTTTTTCATTACCCAGATTGGGCAGCACCATTCCACGGTACAAACGGGATGCAAAACCTGCATCGGTATTTCCCTGACTCATCACAAGGCTATCGACATCCGCTTCTTTGCAAAGATAAACAACAACAGGATAGGTTACATCGCTGCGTATAATCAGTGCCACATAAACCACCGAGTCGCTCCACCCCTTAGGAGAGCAATATTGAAAACGCGAAAATTCTATAGTTGCTTCATCGGGTTGTAAAGTTTGCTGAACGCTTTTCCATTCAGTTTTAGCAAGAGCCAAGTCATAAGGGCAACCCTTTACCCATTGCTTTTCGAAATTATCGGCAAGGTTCTCAATAGAATCCCAACCCGGCATACGCTGACTTTCTGGTAAAGAAAGCTGCATTGCCAGTTCCGATCTCAACGTAAGCCATTGATCGTAAGTTGCCAACAATAGTGAGTCCCCCATATTTACAATGCTTTTGCGAATTTCAATACCTGAATTAAGCACCATTCCTTTTGTACGAAGTTCAAGATTGTAAAAATTACAACCGGCTTCAGGGTTACTCTCATACCGTTTTAAAAGAAAGCTTTTATACACTTCAATATTGTAGCGGACCGATTCAATATATAATAGTTTTTCTCTTTCGCTTAAAAACCTGAAGTTGTTTTCCAATAGTATGTTAAATAAAGCATTGCAATCGGTGAAAGCCTTATCACATTTTTCTGTTTTTCCTTCTTCATAATATAACGCCGCCAGATTACTAAAAGGGATAAACGCTTCATTGGTTTTATCGTTTCCGGTAGACTGTAATAACTCAATTGCTTTGGTGAGGTACTCTTCAGTCTTAACAAAATCATGCTGCTGCTGAAAAACCGTAGCAATGCTCGACAATGTGCTGATGTATGACAAACTGGTTATTCCCAAAGAACTTTCGTATATGCTAAGAACATCTGCATAAATTGATTCTGACTGCGATAACAGCGATTTTTTTTCTTCTTCGTTTTGTGCAATTTTCGACATATCATAATACACCGTAGCAAGTCCGCTCATCGATTTTGCATAAAATAAGCTTTTACTACCGCTGCTCTTACGCAATATCTTTGAAGTTTCTTTAAGTGCGGCTTCAGCAGCCTTATAATCGCGCATTTCTCTGCTCAAAGCTGCCGAGGTATATAAAACCGATGCATAGTTGAGACTCCTGTTTCCATAAACCTGAGTTATTAGCGACAGTGCTTCATCGATTAAGACTTTTGCATTTTCGTAGTTTCCTAATACAATTTTTACAGAAGCAAGATTCTGAAGATAGGTTGCGTAATCAGCGTCGCGAAAATTTGGTTGCAATTTCTTAACACTGCAAACCATGGTAAAAGCATCTTCAGCCTTTTCGAATTCCGACCTGTTGAAATATATTACTCCCAAATCATTTTCAATCATCAGATACACATCGTTATTCGATGTCGTGTCGCTAAAGGAAATTTCAGCAGCCCGTGTAAGCATCTGTTCAGCTTTCGAACCATTACCCAATGCAATATACATCGAAGCAAAACCATGCAGTGCCAACGCATATTCAATACTTTCGCTACCATGTACATTAACAGTGGCTGCCAACACTTCATTAAAATATTTTTCTGACTCAACATATCTGCCGTTATTTTTGTAAAAATTGGCAATATTCAGCATGGTTTCAATGGTTTGTGAATGGTTCTCACCCATTACTTTTTTTCGGATAAGCAATGCCTGCCCATATAAAAAGTCTGCATTCTGATAATTTCCAATATTTTCGTTTATCAATGCCAGATTATTCAGAATTAAGGCATAGTTCTCATTATAAATAATATCATTTTCTTCAAAATATATTTTCGCAATCTGGTATGCATCCTCAGCTTTTTTGTACTGATTCATCAAATCGTAGCATCTTGCCCGGTACACCAATGCTGATGGGTAAAGCAACGTGTCGCTGCCGGAACCATTTTTTTCGTACATATTGCAAAACTTATCGAATTGCTGAGCAGCATCCTTATATTGTCCGTTTTCAAAAAGTTTTTGAGCCTGTTCATAACTTTGAGCAAGCAAAAATACCGGAATAATCAGCATACATAATAAAAACAGACTACTCTTCATACATGGGGTTTTAGTATCGCTAAAATATTAAAAATAATACAGTTATCAATATCTTCAGCTTATTAATTGCAACATTGTTCACAATGATAAAAAACTGCCCTGCTGATAAAAAAAATGCATCTTATGTTTTAAAATTATATTGCTGCTTGCGAATGATTTTTAATTTTGTGTAAATAAAAACTGAATATTATGTCATTACGAATTGCTGAAGCCGGAAACGAAGGACCCAAAGTGCGTTCCGACTGTAAAATAAGTATTGAACTGAAAGAATCGGGCGGGTTGGAAATCAACCTTAAAAGCAAGGTTCAATCGCTGTATGGCGACGATATCAATAATCAAATGATTGCATTAAGCCAATTTTTTGGAATTACCAATGCTACAGTTACTATTATTGATCAGGGTGCGCTACCTTTTGTTATTGCAGCCCGCTTTGAAGCTGCCTGGAAGCAATTGGCTAACGATGGAAAAGAATGGCTTCCTGATTTTTTACCTCAGAACAAGTATCATACACGCAGGGATTTATTTCGCTTTACCAGACTGTATTTGCCTGGTAATACACCTGCAATGATGCTTAACGCAGGCTTACATGGTTCTGATGGAATTATACTCGACCTAGAAGATTCCGTTGCTCCTGCAAAGAAAGACGAAGCCCGTCTTTTGATACGAAATGTACTGAGGTGCATCGATTTGTTCGGATCCGAGCGCATGGTACGAATCAACCAGGGACAACGTGGTCTAGATGACCTGAAATATGTGATTCCACATAATGTCAACCTGATTCTTGTACCCAAATGCGAAAGTGTTGAATATCTCCACGAAGTGGATGCTACAATCGAAAAATATAAAGCCCCGGAATTTAAAAATCACCCAGTTTATCTGATGCCAATAATTGAAAGCGCCCTTGGAATTGAAATGGCTTTCGACATTGCCAGAGCAACCCCCAACGTGGTAGCCCTTGCCATTGGTCTCGAAGATTTTACAGCAGACCTAGGAACAAAGCGCACACAGGAAGGCACCGAATCGATGTATGCAAGATGGCGACTTGTAAACGCCTGCAAAGCAGCCGGAATACAACCCATCGACTCTGTGTACAGCGATGTTGACAATATGGACGGTTTGCGTGAAAACGTAAAAACATCAAAAAGCCTTGGCTTCGAAGGCATGGGATGTATTCATCCAAGGCAGGTTCCGGTAATAAAGGATAGTTTTAAACCCGATGATGAAGAATTGGGAAAAGCCATGAAAATTGTTTTGGCTGCCGAAGAAGCCACGAAAGCAGGCCTTGGGGTAATTTCATTGGGATCGAAAATGATCGACCCACCGGTGGTGAAACGTGCCGAACGCACCCTGAACCTTGCACTTAATTTAAAAATTATTGATAAAAACTGGAGGGATAATTATGTCAGCTAATATGATAAAAAATGCTGCGGGACGAATGGTTCCCGACAGTATCAACGGACAACCTGCAATTCCGTTTAAAGGTGTCGGAAAACACAGACCTCAGGGGGTAAAACATGCACCATCAATTCCAAGTTGCATCGACTACCCTGAAGATGGCAACAAAGTTGTGAAATCGCTTAAGGAAGCCCTTGATTTATGTGGATTTCGCGATGGCATGACTATTTCGACTCACCATCACCTTCGCGACGGAGACATGGTAAGTAACCTGATTTTTGACATTGCCCACGACAAGGGCATAAAAGACCTTGTTTGGCTGCCTTCTGCATCGTTTCCCGTAAACGATCCGTTGGTAAACTATCTCATCGATGGCACAATCAACCGGATTGAAGGAAGCATGAACGGTCCGCTGGGTAGAGCCGTGTCTGAAGGTAAAATGAAGGGTATGGCAGTACTGCGCTCTCATGGTGGACGTGTTCAGGCAATTCAGGATGGGGAAGTCAAAATTGATATTGCTGTTATCGCAGCTCCCAGTGCTGATATGTTCGGGAATGCAACTGCTACCGAAGGCCCGTCGGCTTGCGGCGTACTAGGTTATGCAAAAGCTGATTACATGTACGCTGAAAAAGTGATTATTGTTACAGATAATTTGGTGGAAGTTCCTTGCTTCCCTATGCTCGTTGAAGGTAATTACGTCGACTATGTTGTAGTGGTCGATAAAATTGGTATGCCCGAAAAAATTGTTTCAGGAACAACCACAATCACCCGCAGTCCCGACCGATTGCTCATTGCTGAACTCACTGCAAAATTCTGCGAGATTACCGGAATGCTGCGCGATGGGTGCTACATGCAAGCCGGTGCAGGAGGCACTTCGCTTGCTATTGGTTACTATATGCACGAAATTCTGAAAGCAAAGGGGCAACATTGCCAGCTCGGTTTTGGAGGAACAACAAAATATATGGTGCAAATGCTGGAAGAAGGTACAATGAAGCATATTCTCGATGCTCAGGCTTTCGATCTGGACGCAGTTGCTTCTATAAGCCGCAATAAAAACCATCACCACTACCCTGTTTTCAATGCCTATAATTTCCATTCCAAGGGGAATCTGACTTCGATGATGGATATTATGATTCTCGGTGCTACCGAAGTGGATGTAAATTTCAACGGTAATGTTGTTACGCATTCCGATGGGTATCTTCTTCACGGAATAGGTGGATGGCAAAATTGCCTGCATGCCCGTAACGTTATTCTCCCAGTTCCTTTGTTCCGCGACAGAATACCTGTGATCGTCGACGAGGTTACTACTTTAGTTGGACCCGGAGAAATGATTGATGTTATTATTACTGAAAGAGGTATTGCAATTAATCCGAAACGTCTGGATCTGATTGAGGCAGTAAAGAATTCAGGCTTACCCATTGTAACGATACAACAGCTTAAAGCTGAATGCGATGCTATGTGTGGCATTCCCAAGAAGCCCAAATACAAAGACAATGTTGTTGCAGCAATCAAATGGGTTGATGGAACTGTAATTGACTGTGTTCGCCAGCTGGATAAATAGCAACACGAAACTCTTTAAATAAAATTATTAACCGCTTAAAACCAAATCACATCATGACACAATTCGAAACCAACTGGACATACAGCGAATTTTTGGCTTATGTACTATTTTATGCTGCCAATGCCGATTTGAAAATAAAACCGGAAGAAAGAGAACTGATTATAGAGAAAGTGGATACAGCAACCTATAATTGCGTGAAAAAGGAGTTTTCGAAAGATAACGATTTTGTACAACTCGAAAAAATCAGACATTATTGTAAAAACGAGTTAAACACAAGCGAAGCCAAAGAAAAACTGTTCAGAGATATCGAAGAAATGTTTTGGGTAGATGGTAAATATTCATCAATAGAGAAGAACTTTTTTACCGGTTTAAAGCGGATAATCCTTCACCCATAAGAGTAGCTAATTAGTTTTAAGTATCCTTACAGAGCTTATTACAGTTTCTGCTGCAAATTCGTTTCTTTTAAGATAAGTAATTTTACCTCCTGAACGAAGTTTGTTCATATCGGAATTGTAAAACTGCTTATCAATTTGAAATTGGAGACAATTACACTGTGGCGATTCTATTACAAAATGGGCACTCACACCGTTGTACCAAATCTTATAGTCGGGATATGCCTGAATAAACTCATCCAGCTTACTACCCGGCCCAATTCCCTTATCGGTGTTTGCACGCGTAGTGAACACTGTTATCTCTGTTATTTTCTCATCCGTCGATAAATTAGCCCTAATTATAGCAATACCCATATCGCTTATGGTAAGTGTCCGAGTTTCGGTTTCCAAGCCTTCTTCGGTATGGGTGATGGTTTTATTCTCATATGTATAAAAATCGGGGATTTTATTGATAATATTTTCGCCCATAGTTACAAAATCAACACCGTTGCAACTTATAATCATGTCGCTGTAAGGACTTGACTGTCCTGAATCAGGTGTTGTTTTCAGTAGCTCAACATCCGTAAGACCTTCTGGTATTGAATCATTGACAGTTTGTTTGCTTTTATTACTTCCGCACGAAATAAGCAGAATAATAAATAATGCTGGCAATAACGATAATTTCATTTTCATTGTATTGTTGTTTAATTCATTGCTAAAGCTCCTGTAAGTTCCGATATTTTGTTTACATTGTTTTTATAACAATACTCCGAAATACCATCAATAATCTTCATGGTAACAGCGGGGTCAATAAAATTGGCAGTACCAACCTGAATACAAGAGGCTCCTGCCAGAATGAATTCGATAGCATCTGAAGCATTCATTATTCCGCCCAATCCGCACACGGGAATCTTAACCGCTTTATATACCTGCCATACCATCCTTACAGCTACAGGCTTCACAGCCGGACCAGAAAGCCCTCCTGTAATCGTGCTGAGTTTCGGCTTCCGAGTATTCACATCAACAGCCATTCCCAAAAGTGTGTTAATTAGCGAAACACTATCGGCACCTTCGGCTTCAACACTTTTTGCAATTTCAGCTATATCTGTAACATTGGGCGATAATTTCACCATTAAATGCTTTCGGTAAACAGACCTTACTTCTTTAACGACATGTGCAGCAGAAGCACAGCTGGTGCCAAATGCCATACCACCCTCTTTAACATTCGGGCAACTAATATTCAATTCAATTGCTGGAATAGCTTCAAGCTCATTGAGAATTTCAGCGCCCTGCACATAATCGCTTATCTGCGATCCGCTCAAATTGACAAGAATGTTGGTGTTGAAATGTTTTATACGGGGATAAATTACTGAACAAAAGTACTCCACACCTTTATTTTGCAGACCAACAGCATTGAGCATTCCCATCGGGGTTTCGGCCATTCTGGGATAATTGTTCCCTTCGCGCGGAAGCAAGGTTGTTCCTTTTACAATAAATCCTCCCAGTAGGTTCAGGTCGATGAAATCAGCAAACTCTTCACCATAGCCGAATGTTCCTGATGCCGTAAGAACCGGATTTCTTAACATCAGCCCATTGAAATTAATTGACAGATCTACCATACAATTTCTTTTATGTTAAAGACAGGACCATCGTTACAAACCGTTTTATTACCATGAATGGTTTTTTGTACGCAGCACAAACATGCACCTATCCCGCAGGCCATTACATTCTCCAGCGAAACTTCACACTCTATATTGTTCTTTTCAGCGTATTTGGCTATTGCTTTCATCATGGGCGTAGGGCCGCAGGCGTAAATGACATCTATTCCTTCTGGTTCGGATAATACAGGATGATCGGTAACATATCCTTTGGTACCATGAGTACCATCCTCCGTGCATGTTAGCAATTCTGCATGCTTACGGTACTCATCCCTGAGCAGAATGTTTTCCTTGGTTCTTGCACCAATCAGCACCTTTATAGAAAACCCAAAAGAAGTGAAATACCGCGCTGTATACAATAAAGGCGCCATACCACAGCCACCACCTACAAGCAAAAGATTGGGCTTGGAGGGCATGCTGAAACTATTCCCTAATGGGTAAACAAGATTAAGCGTACTGCCTGTGCTAATCTGACTTAACTTCTTTGTACCGTCTCCAACAATTTGAATCAGTAACTTAACAATATTGCTGTCATAATCAACGTCATGAATACTTATTGGCCTTCGCAGGAATACACCATGCTTATCAGGCACCGATACTTCGGCAAACTGAGCAGGAAATATATCCGGTAAAGGTTCGGGATGTGTTAACTCCAGAATAAAATACTCATCGTTGAGCGCAATGTTTTTGTAAACTATTAAATCATGAATGTACTTTCTCATAGATTCCAGTTTACGCAAATATACATTATTTACTCCGGGAAATAGGTTTTAAATGTATTGTTGGTGTAAAATACTATAATTTTTTCAACAGAGAGCACCAAATTCGTTTCTTTTGCTTTGTCATTTGCATTTGAATTGAGCATTTGCGAAGTAGGCGAAGGAGGATTGAATAAATCGGGCTCAGAATTTACAGAAATACTTCTTTTAGGGTCGTGGTTACTTTGCTTATGCATTTCGCCTTTCCCGAGAAGCAACCATTCAGCACTTATCCCACGGTATCGTTCAAGAATTTTGATCAGGAAATCGGTACCCGGATTATTTCGCCCTGAAAGTATATGAGAAATGCTCGATGCCTGAACTCCGATTTCCTCGGCGAACTTTGCTCCGGTTATACCTTCATCTGATAGAATTTTTGCAATTCGGTCTTTCATTTTTAAACTATTTTCTAACATGACAAATGTAAACATTATTTAATTCACATATGTAATTTTTATCATATTTACATTTGTAATTATGACACAAGTTGTAATCTATAGTATTATTGTAAATATGCATTGCTATTCAAGTCATTAATAAAATATAGAAAAAAGAACTGCTAATCGAAGTTAAAATTCATATAAAGTTTATATATATCTGGTTTACAATTATTTATAAATATAATTTATGCTTATTTTATTATTTATTTCATCAAAATACACAATAATACACAAATTAATAAATTATTACTTTAGTTATTAAATTTAACAGATTGATTTATTGTAAATTAAATAATAAATATTTACTTATTTTATGACTACGTAAAGACTAATTAATTGCTTTACAATAGTGAATTTAAATGTATTGAAATTATTATTGCTCTTGGGTTACATTTGTTAATATTTACAATTATCACAGATATTATATTTAATATTGTAAATATCATGCAAATTTTGGAAATTCCAAATTTCGCAAATTCGACATAATCTATTCAAAAAGGTGTTTTCCATTCTTTTGAAAAAAGAGTCGAAATTTGGGGCAAAAAACTGCCTTTTACAGGGTGTTATTTTTGTGTTTTAGAAATTATTTTTGGGAGCTCCTTTTGAAGAATCGAAAACTCAAACTCAAAATTTGGCGTAAATAATCCATTACTCAATTCTGTTTTTATTTCAGCCTGACTCCAGAACCTCACCTCCTCTATCTCTGATTTTTCAAAATCAGGTATTGAATTCATGAAAGCAACAAAACTGAACACAAGTTCTTTTTCGATTTCGCTTTCCCAAATATAGCGAATCATAAAAACCGGTTTTAAATTCTCTATTAATAACTCTTCACTGGCTTCTCTGAGCAACGCGGCTTCAATAGTTTCTCCCAAATCGACATGACCTCCAACAGCCGTATCCCATTTCCCGGGCTGAATACTCTTCGAAATGCTCCTCTTCTGAAGCAATATCATTCTGTTTCCGTTAATTATATGCAAATGAACTACTGGATGCAAAAGCTTGCTTCCATTATGAACTGCTTCGCGGGTAGCTTTTCCGGTCAATCGCCCGTTTTCATCGACTAGCGGGACCCATTCACTAAAGGGTGTAACAGCCAACGGTTTATGAAACCGAACTCTTAGGAATTCAAAAAATATAAAAGCACCAAAAACTATGAAAAGCAAAGGACCGCTTATAAAAGCCCATGCCCTTTCACTCATATAAAATGCTGCATATAAAACCAATAATGTATGCATAACTAAAATCCAAAACAGAATTGTTAATGTAAAATTCAGGCGTTTTTCGGCCTCCTTATCAATTGAAAAATTTTTAAGGTATCTACGCGACATTAACAGCATCAGATTCTTACCTGAAAATACTGATATACCTACAATTACGCATAAAATTACACCGATAATGGCAGGTTTGGTTTTAAAGAAAACTGCATTTTCGGTTAGTAACGAAATGATTCCAAGGGCAACGATGAGCAACGTATCGAGAAGGACAAACTTCTCGAGTTTATGTTGTTTGATATATATTATTATAAGTTCGGTAATGCCTGTTGCAACAGCTACATACAAACCTACCTGCGTACCCCATATTTCATCAGCCGCAATGAAAATAAGCAGTGGAAGCATGCCCGGTAAAAGATTTTTAAGTAAAGATGCCTGTTTCATAGATACACAACCATAGGTGCAAAAATATTCTTTATCGTTGTTATTTTAACAATTTATTATGTACTTTTACAATTGATTGACACAAAAACAATAACCATGAAAACTATTCTTTCTTTTCTCACACGCCACAGGCAGGTATTAGTTTTTTTATTTTTAATTACAATGGTCATGTGTTTCCCTTTTGCAGCTGAAGCCCGAATGGGCGGTGCCGGAGGTGGAGGCAGCAGCAATGGCGGAGGCGGAGGTGATGGTGGAATTATATATTTAATATTATACTTGTTAATTAACCCGGATTTTTTTCCCTGGAATATTATAATATTAGCAATAATAGTTGTATTGTATTTTATCCTACGAAAAAAAGCCAAACAGCGTTCTATTCTTAATTCAATTCCCAATACAGCAAAAATGCAGGCTGAGGGCGTAAAAACCATTTCTTTACCCGGTTTGGATGTTGCCTCATTCACCGAAAAGGTTAAAACTGCTTTTGTTCAACTGCAGGAAGCCTGGGCAGCTAAAAATATGGGTAAAGTCAGGCGCTACATTAGCGATGGGATGTATCAGCGATTGAACATTCAGTTTAAAATGATGGATATGCTCAAGCAGCTAAACGAACTCGCTAAAATCGATGTTAAGGGTGTGTACCTCGATAAAGCCTATCAGGATGGGGTGAATGACGTAGTTCACGTTGCCATTCATGCAGTTATTACCGATAAATTTATCTCGGAGGAGTTCAAACAGCTTGCTTCAGGTGGGCGTGAAGAATTTGTGGAATACTGGTCATTTATAAGAAAAACGGGAGCTGTTGAAAAAGATATGTACCACACCGTAAATTGCCCCAATTGCGGTGGAGAGCTTCCCCTTGATGGTGGAGAGATAAGCAAGTGTCCGTACTGTTCGACCATTACCAATAGCGGTGCTTACGACTGGGTTCTTGCAGAAATCACCCAAGCCGACGATTACAAATCGGGGAATGCGCTACATGACCTTAGCCGCAATCTTGGCGACAGGCTCGAAGGGCTCACTCAGGAATACCCTGATTTTTCAGTTCAATATATCGAAGATATTACCAGTAATGGGTTTCTTCAGATTGAAACTGCAAGGGTGCTGCGAAAACCGGAGCTGATGAGAAGGTTTGTCAGCAACGAATTGTTCGAAAAACTATCAACAGAAATACAAAATTCATCACCATTCCTGTATAACAGAATTTTCTTAAGCGATGTAACCTTAATTGGAGGACTTTCTGATAGCAACATCAACAGCCTTACAGTTTCTGTAAAAATGTCGTACCAACGGGTATCTGTTTCGAAAGGTTCTCTCACCATTATTGATCCGGCGGTTGTTTCTTCTTCACGAATTGTGTTGCTCAGCAGAGATGCCAAAGCTCAACAGCCCAAAGCATCGTTGTATGCACACCAGTGTCCCTCATGCGGGGGAACATTGGGCGATACTACTGACCTCACCTGCCCTTATTGTGGTGCAACCATTAACTCAATGATGTATGAGTGGATTATTACCGATATCATGGATATTGCCGATTATACCCAATTCTACAGAACTCAGTACGACAAATTTGCTGCCGGTATTAAACCGGGAAAAATCGATGCAATGTTCAAAATTCGCGATTATGCTTTTAATAACGTACTGATAATAATTGCTGCAGACGGAAAATTTACGCAGGAAGAAATTGATTTTGCCAATCTGATTGCAAAAAAATGGGGTTATGATACAAATAAAATCCAGGGCATGATCGATATGGCTAAAAACAACCAGCTGGTATTACGTATGCCTGACGATAAAAAAGACCGTGAGAAAATTTATAAACTCATGGAAAAGGCTGCTCATATCGACAATGAGCTTGACCCAACCGAACAGGCTTTGCTTGAACATGTTAAAAAAGAATATCTTTCGTAAGCAGATCTGGCTAATATTATTTGGCGTATTAAAAGCGGACAGTATAATTTTAGGTAATTTTACGAATTTTAATGAATTTTATTATACCCTATCTGTTTGATTATCAATAATTAAATAATTTTTAACATTTTTTTTATGAAAATATTTGGAATTTAAAATTAATTAGGTATTTTTGTACCTAAATAACTATTTAATACAACACATCATGAATATCGACAATTTAAACCACAGATTAATACAAGCTCAGAGCGGCCTTACCTACTATGCACTAAGCCTTACAAATGACGAAGACAGTGCCAAGGACCTTGTTCAGGAAACTTTCCTGAAGGTTCTGTCAAATACCGAAAAATATACGAACGATACAAACTTCAACGCATGGTTGTTTACAATCTTGAAAAATACGTTTATAAACACATTCAATAAGCTATCAACGAAAAAAACGATTCGTGACACAAGCGACGACGAGTATATTTTACGCAACACTCGTTACGATGCCGAGACTCCTGATTCCGTGCTTGGTAATAGCGAAATTGTACATGCTTTGGAATCGCTCGAAGATGATTACAAAATACCCTTCACCAGTTTTGTAAATGGTTATAAATATCACGAAATTGCGGAAATGATGAATCTGCCTATTGGCACGGTTAAGAGTCGCATTTATTTTGCAAGGAAAAAACTGATGGATGTTTTGACTGACTTCAGGTAATTCGATAGAAAATAAATTAAAGCAGCCTTATTATTACACCAAATTTTAGGGCTGTTTTTTTTTCTATTTCATCCCGGTTATTGTTGCATTTTTAAAAATTATCTATATTTATGCACATTAATCATAAAAATTGATGAAATACTTTCTTTTAATTGTTTTATTTATTGCAACGTGCAACAATTTATTCAGTCAGTTTGGGCTTAAAAGCGGAATAAATTCATACTCCAAAGAGCAATACTATACCTGCATCCGGAAGTTAGAGCCCGTGGCAAATAACACAAAAACCGACCCTATCAAAAGATCGGAAGCTGCATTTTATGTTGGACTTTCTTATTTGAAGCTCTCGAGACCTGCAGATGCAGTTGGGTATTTCAGGTTATCTATTTCTTCAGGGCCAGGCATTAACGAAGCATATCTTTTTCTTGGAGAATCGCTGCAAATGATTGAGCAGTTCAATGAAGCAGAAAAAAATTACCAGAAATATATTTCGCTTGCACCCGACGATACTATTGGAAGAAATAAATATAATAGTCTGAAATATTGCAAAGAACGGATGCAGCAGAGGTCAGAATACTATGTTCAGATAATGCCGAGTTTTAATACTGCAGAAATGGATTATTGCCCGTTTTTCGATGCTAAAGATTACAGCACAGTATATTTCACCAGTTCACGTTATCTCGAAAGTAAAGTGCCAACAAACAAGGAATCCGGTGAATCGTATTCAAACATTTACAGAACCACACAATTGAAAGATGGGTTCTGGTCGTTGGCCGAAAAAATTCCGGGAGATGTTAATACGAAATACGATGAAGGTACTGCTTCACTTAACAGGCAATCTAAAAATCTCTACTTCACCCGCTGTTTACACAGCACACGAAGCGACAAAGCATGCAGAATATATGTGGCCACGAAAAGCGGTAATTACTGGACTAAAGCTGAGCAAGTATATATTCCTGAGCTTCCCGAAAAGGTTTCCATCGGACACCCCTGTATTTCGTATGACGAATTAACGCTATATTTTACTGCTGATAGTTTACCTGGAAGTTATGGTGGTAAAGACATATATAAGGTTTCAAGGGCAAAAAAATCGGATTTATTTGGTGCTCCTCAGAACCTTGGTCCTGCGATAAACACACGTTGCGATGAAAGCTATCCTTACGTCCGTTCCGACAACATATTTTACTTTGCTTCAAACGGTCACCCGGGTATGGGTGGTTACGACATTTTTAAAGCCGTTCCACTTGGGGGAGTAGCATTCGAAATCGAGAATATGGGGTATCCTATAAACTCTCCGCACGATGACTTTGGCATAGTTTTTATGGACGATGAAGAACAAGGTTATTTGTCATCAGAACGTATTGGTGGTATGGGAAAATCGGACATATATCTTTTTTATAAAACCGAAATCACCTTCGATGTTAGCGGCACGGTTTGGGACAAACAGGCAAATAAACCTCTAAGCAATGTTAAAATAAGCCTGATGAATACCGAATATAAAGTATTGGCTACTTTCGAGACAAATCAGGTTGGGAAATACATGATCAAGCTCGATAAAAAGTCGGATTATTATTTGTATTTCTATCATTCTGATTATAAAACTGAAAAAATTGAAATCTCAACCAACGATTTAAACGAAACCAAACACTTTACTAGAGAAATATTTCTTGTAAAATGACTTTAAGAATGTATATTTGAAAAATTTTTTTTTATGAAGCGCATTATTACCATACTGATTTTAACATTTGCCGGTTCACTGCTATTTGCCCAGCAATCGTTAATCGAAAAAGGCGACGAAGCCTTCGACAGTTATATGTTCGAAATTGCAGCTGATTATTATCAGAAAGCCCTGCCGGCAATTAAAACAAAAGATGAAAAAGCCAGAGTTTGCTTTCGACTAGGAATCTCCTATTTCGAAATCGGCAAATTCACTCAGGCTGAAGAAAGCTTTACGGAAGCTTTTACAATTATAACGTATGAGAATGCCGATAATCCCGAATTAAACAAAGGTGAGGTATTGCTGAAATATGCCGACGCATTGCGAATGAGCGGAAAATACGAAAAAGCCATCAACATATACGAGTTATATTTAAAAAAAGAGCCTAACGATTACCGTGCTTTGAACGGTAAAGAATCGTGTATCAATGCTCCCAAATGGATTAACCGCCCAACGCGTTACAAAGTAACCAATGTTGCAAATTTCAATTCGGCAAAACTTGACTTTTCACCGGTATGGTCATCTAAAGATTATCGAAGCATTTACTTCACAACATCGCGTGATGGTACATTAGGAAACAGAGACAATTACAAATCGGGGCAGAAATTCACCGACCTTTTCGAAGCAGCTCAAGATCGTAAAGGCACCTGGAGCGAACCGACACCACTTGTTGGAGAAATCAATTCGGAGTTTGACGAAGGAGCTGCTTCGGTTGGTCCCAGAGGCACTGAAATAATATTCACCCGTTGTGAAGCCGGTAAAAACATCGACATTCCCTGTAAACTGTATTTTGCATCTAAAAGAGGAAATGTTTGGTCAACTCCTGTCGAAATAAATATTCCCGGATTTGAAGGCTTTGAAGTGGGATATCCTGCTATTAGCAAGACCGGAAATCATGTGGTTTTTGCGAGTAACAAATCGGGTGGCTATGGTGGCATGGACTTGTATAAAGCTGACTTTGACATCAAGACAGGCCAGATATCGAATGTAGCTAATCTGGGATACAATATCAATACCACCGGTGATGAAGTATTCCCATATCTGAAAGAGGACAATAAATTGTATTTTGCTTCCGATGGCAGAGGTGGTATGGGCGGTCTTGACATTTTCGTTGCAACACCTTATGAGGGGGGCCTTTTTAAAGATGCCCAAAATCTCCGGTATCCGATAAATTCCTCATACGATGATTTCGGTATCGTTTTCAAAGGCAATAACGAAGAAGGGTATTTCTCCTCAAATCGCCCGGGCGGCAAAGGTGGCGACGACATCTACAGTTTTATTCTCCCTCCGCTGATTGTCAAGGTGCAGGGATTTGTTAAGGACACAACAGACATGTCTAAAATTGTTCGTTTGAAGGATGCATCGGTAACCCTACTCGATGACCAGAGCATTGTTAAGGAAATGAAGTCAGATGCTACCGGTGCTTTCTCATTTGAACTTGTGCCTGGGAAAAACTATACCTTAAAAGCCATGGTTAATGAAAATTATTTTGCAAATTCCGTTTCGTTTACTACCAAAGGCGTTGAATACGACACTGTAATTTTTATCGACCTGAATCTGGCTAAGATTCCATTGATCATTGAACTTCCAAATATTGAATATGAGCTTGCTAAAGCCGATTTACGCCCTGAATCCACCGTTTCACTTGACAACCTTGTAAAAACTCTGAACGATAACCCGCATATAACAATAGAACTCCGTGCACATACCGATTACAGGGGTGGTGATGATTATAACATGGATCTCTCTTACCGTCGTGCCAAATCGTGCGTTGATTATCTGGTTCTTAATGGTATCGATTCACTTCGCCTTACTTCCAAAGGTTTTGGAGAAACAATGCCCAAAGTAATCGATGAAAAAACCGCTGCACAATTCCCCTTTCTGAAAGCAGGAGATGTTCTTACTCCTGAGTTTATCGATAAACTCCCTGGCAAGGAGAAACAGGAAATATGCCATCAGTTGAACAGACGTACTGAATTCAGTGTACTTCGCAAAGATTATAATCTTATTGATGAACATTCAATAAATGAAGATAATAAAGACGGAAACCTGAATAAGCCTCCCCAAAACAAGTCGGAAGACTTCTAGGGCTTTTCAAAGCATTATAGTGCCTGCGTTTTCTTAACTCAGGCACTATTTTTATTACCAAGTTAATTTATTAATTTTGTGCGCCAAATCAAATACAATGGAAAATCAGGAACGCTACTCTCAACGCGGAGTGTCGGCAGGTAAGGAAGATGTTCACAATGCAATAAAAAACCTCGATAAAGGGGTTTTCCCAAAAGCATTTTGCAAAATTATCCCTGATTACCTTGGTGGTGACGACGCTTTCTGCAATATCATGCACGCTGACGGAGCAGGAACTAAGTCATCGCTGGCATATTTGTATTGGCGCGAAACGGGCGACATGAGTGTTTGGAAAGGCATTGCGCAGGACTCTATTGTAATGAATATCGATGATGTGATTTGTGTTGGAGCTACCCATGTGCCTATTCTGTTATCATCAACCATAGGAAGGAATAAAAAACTAATACCCGGTGAAGTAATTTCTGCCCTCATCGAAGGCACTGAGGAACTCTGCGATGAATACCGACGACTGGGTATCGACATCCGACTTACCGGCGGGGAAACTGCCGACATCGGTGATCTGGTACGAACAATAGTCGTTGATTCAACCGTAGTAGCACGTATGCCGGTAAGAGATATAATTTCGAATGAGGGAATTGTTCCCGGAGATGTTGTCATTGGTTTATCTTCGTCGGGAAAAGCTGTTTACGAAAACGTATATAACGGAGGCATGGGCAGCAACGGACTTACATCGGCGCGGCACGATGTGTTTGCTAACTACCTTGCTGATAAGTACCCCGAAAGCTACGATAACGCTATTGAAAAAAACCTGGTGTATTGCGGAGTGCACAGGCTTACCGATGTTATTGAAAACACAGGTCTCGACGCTGGGAAACTGGTACTTTCCCCAACAAGAACTTATGCCCCTGTTATAAAAGAGATACTGCAAAACATGAGGAGTGAAATACACGGCCTGATTCATTGCTCAGGGGGAGCACAAACAAAGATTTTGAATTTTATTGAAAACCTGAGTGTAGTTAAAAATAACATGTTCAGCATCCCTCCTCTTTTCAGAATGATACAGCAATCGGCCGGTACCGACTGGCGCGAAATGTACCGTGTTTTCAATATGGGGCATCGTTTCGAGATTTATACCAGTGAAAACATTGCTGATGAAATAATTTCTATCAGCAAAGCCTTTGAAATTGAAGCGCAAATAGTTGGACATTGTGAGAGAAGCAATACAAAGAGTGTAATTATCGAAACAGAAAACGGAATTTTTACCTATTAATTTATATTGATTTATGGCAGAGAACCTGATGATTGAAAAGCTCGAAGGAGTAAAAAAACGCTATGAAGAAGTAAAAAAACTGCTGGCAGACCCTTCGGTAATGTCGGATTTGGAAAAATATATAAAGCTGAATAAGGAATATAAAGACCTCACCCCCATTATTGCTGCCTTCGATGAATATAAAAACATTCTATCGAATATTGACGATGCAAAAAAAATACTTTCTGTAGAAAAAGACGAAGAAATGAGAGAAATGGCAAAAGAAGAACTCGACGGCTTGTTATGGAAGGTGGAACCGATGGAGGAAAAAATCAGGCTTATGCTAATCCCCAAAGACCCAGAAGACGATAAAAATGCCATTCTTGAGATTCGTGCCGGCACAGGGGGTGATGAAGCCAGTATTTTTGCTGGCGATTTATTTCGGATGTACTCAAAATTCTGTGAAATAAAGGGATGGAGGATTGAGATAGCTCGTGTAACAGAAGGGACACAGGGTGGCTTCAAGGAAATTGTCGCAAGTGTGAACGGAGATGGTGTGTATGGCGTTTTAAAATATGAATCAGGGGTGCATCGTGTACAGCGGGTTCCCCAAACCGAAACACAGGGGCGTGTACACACTTCGGCAGCTTCAGTTGCAGTTCTCCCCGAGGCTGAAGAGGTCGATATTCAGCTCAACCCTGCTGATATTAAACGGGATGAATTCTGTTCATCAGGGCCGGGAGGGCAAAGTGTGAACACAACGTATTCTGCAGTAAGGCTTACGCACATTCCAACCGGTGTTGTGGTTATTTGTCAGGATGAAAAATCAAAAATGAAAAACCTCGAAAAGGCGATGAAAGAACTACGCACCCGACTGTATAATCTGGAATACCAAAAGTATCTCGACTCTATTGCAAGCAAGCGCAAAACAATGGTATCGACAGGTGACAGATCTGCAAAAATACGAACCTACAATTATCCTCAGGGCAGGGTGACCGATCATCGTATCGGGTTGACACTCTACAACCTTCCTGCTATTATGGACGGAGACATTCAGGGAATGATCGACCAGCTGAATATGGCTGAAAATGCAGAGAGACTGAAAGAATCCGGTGAAAATTAACATCAAAAATACCTCTTATGAATTTCGAACAAATTTTCGAGCAAATACTAAAAAAAAGAAGCTTCTTATGCGTTGGACTCGATAGCGATATAAAAAAAATACCACAACATCTTCTTCAGGAGAAGGAACCTGTGTTTGAATTCAATAAAGCTATTATCGATGCCACAGCACCTTTTTCCGTTGCTTTTAAACCCAATCTTGCTTTCTACGAAAGTATAGGTGTTGAAGGTTGGATTTGCCTTGACAAGACAATTGCTTATATCAGGGAACACTACCCCGAAATATTTATTATTGCTGATGCCAAGCGTGGTGACATTGGGAATACCTCCGGGTTGTATGCCCGCGCATTTTTCGAAAATCTAAGGGTAGACGCAGTTACTGTTGCTCCTTATATGGGCGAAGACTCCGTTTCGCCTTTCCTGAGTTACCATAACAAATGGGTTATTTTACTTGCACTAACATCGAATAAAGGTGCCGACGATTTCCAGTACTTAAACGATAAAGGATCAACATTGTATGAACATGTATTGACTGTTTCTCAGCAATGGGGAAATAAAAACAATATGATGTATGTTGTTGGTGCAACACGCGCACAGATGTTGCAAGGTATCAGGAAGATCGTTCCCGAGCATTTCCTACTGGTCCCTGGTGTCGGAGCTCAGGGCGGAAGCTTGAAGGAAGTTGCTGAATATGGTCTGAACAAATCCTGTGGTTTGTTGGTAAACTCATCGCGGAATATCATTTTTGCAAACAATACGCGCGATTTTGCAAAAGCTGCTGCTATCGAAGCTGCTGCTATGCAGTCAGAAATGAGCAGCCTATTGAAATCGGTGATGAATTTGTAGACTAAACTTATTTATTGTTTCAGATGCTTGGCATAATTGTAGCCGGCAGCGTCGTAACGCTTAAATAAAAACTGCAGCCTTCTGACAAAGTCGTTATACCCGGGTTTCTGTTTACACCAGAGAACTTCGCTAAGAGCTGCCATTCTTGGTAGTACCATATATTGAGCATGGCTGAAATTAGTAATATATTCAGTCCATAAATTTGCCTGAGCACCTAGAATGTGTACTGATTGTGCTTTGGTCAGACTATCAGGTACAGGGTTCCATGCATATATTTTGGCGCAGTCAGAAAAACCACCGAACGCTAGTGGTTCTTTTTCGGTGTCCTTGCTTTGATAATGGTCGAAATAACAAATCGGATTCGGAGTCATAATCACATCATGGCCAAGCCGGGCAGATTCAATACCTCCCTGCTCCCCTCGCCAGCTCATCACTGTGGCATCAGGAGCCAAACCACCTTCGAGAATTTCGTCCCAGCCAATAATTCGCTTACCCTTTGAGTTGATGTATTTCTCCATTCGTGTGATAAAATAACTTTGTAAAGCGTGTTCATCGTGTAGTTGTTCCGATTTGATACGTGCTTGACATTTCGGGCATTTTTCCCATGCTCCCTTTGGGCACTCATCCCCCCCGATGTGGATATAGGGCGAGTTTGGAAACATTTCGCATACTTCATCAATAACTCCTTGAAAAAATTCAAAAGTTTTATCGTTTCCGGCACAAAATACGTCATCGAAAACACCCCAGAGAGTAGCCACTTTATAAGGACCTCCGGTGCATCCCAGTTCCGGATATGATGTAATTGCAGCTAAAGCATGACCGGGCATTTCGATTTCGGGAATAACGGTAATAAAACGATCTTCGGCATACTTTACGACTTCTTTCACTTCGTCCTGTGTAAAATAACCGCCATAACGAATGCTGTCATATTTGCCAGTATTACGGCCAATGACGGTCTCATCGCGCCATGCACCTACTTGAGTAAGTTCTGGATACTTTTTTATTTCGATGCGCCAGCCTTGATCATCGGTCAGATGCCAGTGAAAAGTATTGAATTTATGCATCGCCAGAAGGTCGATATAATTCTTAACTTCTGCAACGCGGAAAAAATGCCTGCACACATCAAGATGCATTCCCCTGTAGCTGAAAACTGGAGCATCGTAAATCACGGCACAAGGTATTTCGAAATTATCAACAACTGAATCCTTTTCAACATTTTCAGGCATCATCTGACGCAGCGTCTGTATACCCCAATAAACACCACGGGCAGTCCCCCCAATAATTTCCACATAATCGCTACAGACCGATAAAACATACGCTTCGTCGGCCATATTGCCATCAATAGAAAGTTTAATGCTGTTTGCATTATGTTTCTTCTCAGAAACATTCATTCCGACTTTTACCCCGAGAGGTTTCTCAAGTATTTCCTGTAAACGAAGGGCTGCTCTCAACAGGTTTGCATCATTTTGGTCGAAAGAAATAGATGTTTTTTTATTGACAAAGTAGCTTGAACCCGATAAATCTGCTTTTTCGGGTTGCGGAATTATATTTATCTCCGTAAATTTAGCATGATTATTTTGACATGAACCTATGGTAAATGCAATACCAATTAGAACGCAAAGTATTTTATTCATACAATTAGTTTAATGAATCGATTTGCTAAAATAATCTTTTACACAATACTATGCACTATTGCAGTTTTAAATACTTCATGCAAGCGCAGACCTGTTTACACTTCAGAAAAAGTATTGTTCAGTGGTGAATGGCAGTTTTTATTTAATGAGAAGTATTACCCTGCAAGCATTCCGGGAAATATTCACAGCGACTTGTTCGCCAATAAGCTCATTGACGATCCATTTTTTGGCGACAACGAAAAGAACCTGCAATGGATTGGGCAACAATCGTGGCATTACACTACGAATTTTACTGTTACCAGAGACCAGTTAGCACAGCATAACGAGCTTGTTTTTGAAGGTCTAGATACCCGCAGCAACATTCTTGTAAACGGGATAAAAATTGCTGAAACTGATAACATGTTCCGCAAGTGGGTATTCAATGTTGAGAACATGATTCATGAAGGGAGCAATACACTTGAAGTCGTTTTTCTTCCCGTTAACCAATACAACGACAGTATGGCCTCGGCTCTTAAATACAAACTACCTGACAACCGCGTTTTCACCCGAAAAGCTCCTTACCATTCCGGCTGGGACTGGGGCCCGAAATACGAAACTTGTGGGATATGGAAACCGGTGTACTTGCGTTCATGGAAATCGTTTCGAATCGAAAATTTTAGTATCCTAACTTTGAATGCGAACAATAATGAAGCCGTCATTCAAGCCAACATCATCGTAGAAAGCGATACTGACCAACAGGCTTATTTGAGATTGTATTCAGAAAACAACCAGCAACTTTTAATCAATAAAAAAGTATCCCTCCGCAAAGGCAGAAACGAATTGAAAACGGAATTCAGTATCGAGAAACCGGATTTATGGCAATGCAATGGACGGGGCAAAGCAAACATGGCACAGTTTCGCACAGAGCTACAGTCTGGCAGGCTAACAGACACAGCCTGCTGTATAAGTGGTATCCGGACTGCAAAACTTATAAGCGAGACTGACAGTATCGGTCAGAATTTTTATTTTGAATTGAATGGGAAACCTGTGTTTGCCAAAGGAGCAAATTGGATACCCATGGAAAGCTTTCCGGGTAGTGTGAGCAGGGACAAATACAGAAAATTGCTTACTATGGCGCATGATGCAAGATTCAATATGCTCCGTATTTGGGGCGGCGGCTATTACGAAGACGATGCATTTTATGAAATTTGCGATTCGCTCGGAATCATGGTTTGGCAGGATTTTATATTTGCCTGTGCGGTCTATCCGGGCGACGAAAATTTTCAGAAGAATGTAGAAGCAGAGGCAAACTCCCAGGTTCAGCGCTTACGGCACCACCCCTGCCTCGTGCTATGGTGTGGCAACAACGAAGTAAGCAACGGATGGAACGACTGGGGGTGGCAACAATCGTTGGGATACAACAGCACCGACTCGGCATCAATTTGGCACAGCAACCGCTATCTCTTCGAAAAACTCTTGCCCGAGATCGTTGAGCAGAACGACGGCTTACGAAGCTATTGGCCAAGTTCACCCATGTTCGGCTGGGGGCATCCCGAAAACAATACCCATGGCGATGCCCATTATTGGGGTGTATGGTGGGGCAAAGAAGATTTCGAAATGTATTACGAAAAAACCGGGCGTTTTATGAGTGAATTTGGATTCCAGGCTATGCCCTCGGTTGAATGCCTCAAAAATTTCGCAGACAGCTCCGACCTGAATATTGACAACCCTTTGGTTGCCAACCATCAGAAACATCCGTATGGCTTTGAGAACATTGAAAGAGGTATGCTGAAATACCTGTATAAACCAACATCATTCGAAGAGTATGTTTATATGAGCCAGGTGCTGCAAGCCACTGCAATGCAGACAGCCTTCGATGCGCATTTTTCGGCAGCACCACATTGTATGGGAAGCCTTTTTTGGCAGTATAACGATTGCTGGCCTTCAATATCATGGTCAGCAGTTGATTATTGCCTGAACCCCAAAGCAGTATATTATACTGCTAAACGCATGTTTGGCGAATTCAGCCTTTGCTATCGCCCCAAGGAGAATTTCCATGTGTTTTACATATTCAGCGACCACCAGGACATTCTGGATGCACGTGCTGAGATAGAAATTTGTGATTTTTCGGGAACGCACATAGCACAGGCAACGGTAAGAGTAACAATCATCGGAGGCGAAGCCGCTGCAATAATCTCGACACAAAACTCGATTTTCAGCACACTGAAAACAAAAGACAATTATTTGAGAATCAAAGTTTATAACAATGAGCAATTGTTGTGTAGCCGTGCTTTTTTCTTCGAGCGTGACAACCTGCTCAAGCTTCCGGAGTCAAACATAAAAATCAGCCAGAACCAATCAGGAGACAGCATTATTCTTCAAATAGAATCGGATAAACTGTCCCGTTGGGTGGCACTCAAAGCCGATAATCTTGTTTTTTCCGACAATTACTTCGACCTGATGCCGGGGGAAAAGCGTTTAGTAACCGCCTTGCCAACCACAGGGGAATTAAAGCAAAACCATGTTATTAAAGTGCATTCACTTAATGAAAGTATGAGATTTCATCGGAAACACAAGAATGGTAACTAGAACTGCAATTTTAACTGATTAAATGGATATCAATCTTAATGTTTCCTAAACATTTTGTTTCATGTTCCAAAAAAACTTTATATTAGTCGCTTAAATGAATTAGCCTAAAATAAATGATAATTAAAGGATTTGATGCGGCAATATTCGATCTCGACGGAGTAATTACCGATACTGCCTCGTTGCACAGTGAGGCATGGAAAAACACATTCGACAGAGTGCTTGCACTGTATAGCCAAGATAGTACAAAAAATACAAAACCGTTTTCGATACAAACCGATTACCTGAATTACGTGGATGGAAAGCCGCGATATGAAGGAGTGAGGTCATTCCTGGAATCGCGCAATATTTTCCTTGAGCAAGGTAATAGTTCCGACATTGAGGGTATGACAACCTATTGTGCCATCGGGAACCTTAAGAATAAAGAATTCAATGCATTGTTGAAATCGAAAGGAGTTCAAGTTTTTAGCTCTACAGTTTCTTTTATCGAAAACCTGATTGCTCACGACATTAAAATCGCGGTTGCTTCATCAAGCAAGAATTGTAACCCAATTTTAAAAAAACAGGGGCTCAGCAAATTTTTTCAAGCTTCGGTTGATGGTGTTTATTCCGAAAAGTATGGACTTCAAGGAAAACCTTGCCCTGATATTTTTATAACTGCATGCGAAAAACTGGGTGCCGAACCCAGCAGATGCATTGTGGTCGAAGATGCTGTGAGTGGCGTTGAAGCAGCAAAAAACGGAAATTTCGGATTGGTAGTTGGTATTGCAAGGCATAACAATCATCGGGAACTCAAATCGAGTGGTGCCGATATTGTTGTGAGCGATCTGGAAGAATTGGGAATTGAAACTTTAAATACTTGGTTTGAAACTGGCCTCAATGAAGATAACTGGTGCATTAAGTTCAACGATTTTGTACCTAAAAAGCAGAAGCACAGAGAGTCGCTACTGACGGTTGGAAACGGATATTTTGCATCGAGGGGCTCTATGTGTGAAGCCATTGCAGGTAAACACCACTACCCTGCCACTTACATGTCCGGTGTATATAACACCCTTCCCTCAGTTATTTCTGGGAAAACCATTTACAACGAAGATTTCGTTAATTGCCCGGATTGGATTTTTACTACTTTCCGAATTGATGATGAGCAGTGGATACAGCCCGAAGATGTTAAAATTATTGATATTGAACGGCGACTCGATTTCCGCACAGGGTTTCTGAGTGGTTGGATGCTGATTGAAGATAAACAGGGTAGACAAACCATGCTTGAGACCATACGTTTTGCAAGTATGGACAACTGCCATATTGCTGCTCTGGAGCACTCTGTAACACCGCTGAACTATGAGGCGCGAATAAGTATTTGCACTTCGCTCAGTGCTTCACACATTAATGACGGTGTTGAAAGATACCGAGAACTGAATCAGAAACACCTTGCCAATGTTCATACCGGCCATAAAGGTGCTCAACACTGGCTTACATGTAGCACGAGCAATTCAGCAACTGAAATTTCCCTGATTGCCCATGTAAGTGTACCAAACCACAATTGTAATTTGGATTATATTAACGGTGAGGATAAAATCACTGCAGTAGTGAGCGATGATATTAAACCAAATCAGGACTTTGTAATTCAGAAAACCGTAGCCCTCGTCAATAGTCAAACACATCAGAAAACACTGGAATATGCCAAAAAGGAGCTCTCCAAAGACAGTGATTTCGAAGTATTGGCACTAAGGAGCCGAAAAGCATGGCATAAAATCTGGAATATAACCGATATTCAAATTGAAGGTGATAGAAAGTCGCAGAAACTAGTTCGCTTAAACACCTATCATCTTTTAGTTACTGCTTCGGAGCATACATCAAAGATTGATGTTGGAATTCCTGCAAGAGGTTTGCATGGCGAAGCTTACAGGGGACATATTTTCTGGGATGAAGTTTTTATTTTGCCTTTCTATAATGTCCATTTCCCTGAGGTTACACGCTCGGTGCTTCAGTACCGCTATAATCGGTTGGATGCTGCACGAAGAAATACAAAAGAAAACGGATATCGCGGGGCTATGTTTCCCTGGCAAAGCGCAGGCAATGGAAATGAACAGACACAGATAATTCACTTTAACCCTGTTTCCGGACAATGGGATCCCGATTATAGCTCACTGCAGCGCCACGTATCGCTTGCAATTGCACTCAATATAGTAAGATATTACGAAAACACCGGCGACAAAGCATTCATGTGTACATCGGGTATGGAAATGCTTTACGAAATTTGTCGTTTTTGGGCATCAGCAACAGAATTGGGTACAGATAAAAAATTCCATGTATACAATATTATGGGTCCCGATGAATTTCATGAGAAATACCCCGACAATCCTGAAGGAGGTGTTACCGATAACGCATATACCAATATTATGTGCGTGTGGTTATGGAATAAAACCCTGAAACTTACATCCTCGCTTGGCGACAAACTGAAAGATGTTTTCGAAAGAATCGGGCTTGAATTCTTTGAGCTTGACGAATGGCAAAATATTAGTACAAAACTTAACATTCCTGTTATTGACAATAAAATTCTTGAACAATTCGCAGGATTCAATCAACTTGAAGAACTTAACTGGCAAAGCTACACTGAAAAATACGGAAACATTGGCAGGCTCGACAGAATTTTAAAAGCAGAAGGGAAATCGCCCGACTCATTTAAGCTCACAAAACAAGCCGACACACTAATGGCCTTCTACCTGTTGAATCAGAATGAGCTCAGCGAAATAGCCGAAGACCATTCGCTTGATTTCAGCCGTGAAGCTATACAACATAGCTTTGAGTATTATTACAGCAGATGTACGCATGGCTCCACCCTCAGCAGTGTTGTTCATTCGCAACTTGCATCTGAATTGGGAATGCAATCGTTGGCGTGGCAGCTTTTTAAAACTTCTCTCGAAAGCGACTATACCGATATACAGGGCGGGACTACCGGTGAAGGGATACACACAGGCGCAATGTCAGGATCGGTATTGCTTCTGCTCAATTCATTTGCAGGAATTAAACTTAAAGGGAATACTCTTTCGATAAACCCAGCTCTACCGGAGCACTGGCATAGTATTAAATGTAAAATCAGTTTCAGACACACCGATATTGAGCTCATTATTTTCAAAGACTGCCTGAATATTAAAGCTTCGAAAGATATAGGTATTCGCATTCAGGATGTTCCGTTAGTAATTGAGAAAGACGACTGGTGGAACATTGATTTATAATGGACACAATGCTATCTGCTGATAATAAAATAGTACACGGACTATGGATAGGTAATGCACTATCGTCAACAGAGCTGCTTACAATTCAATCGTTTACCGATAACGGGCACGAATTTCATTTATGGGCTTACGACAGTTTATCGTCCGTTTTGCCCCAAGGCTGTATACTCCATAATGCCAATGACATTATTCCTCGGGAAAACATTTTCAAGTATAAATACTCCAATCAATTTGGGCACGGAAAGGGAAGTTACGCAGGGTTCTCCGACATTTTCAGATATAAGCTGTTGTATTTACATGGCAGCTGGTGGTCCGACATGGATGTTACATGCCTGAAACCGCTTGATTTTGAAGATGAATATGTTTTTAGAACCCACCAGTCGCTTCCGCTTGTCGGTAACGTAATGAAGTGCCCTAAAGGCTCAAAATTAATGCAATTATGTTTTGAGCAGGCAAGCAGTTTGGTAAGCTCTGAAAACACCGACTGGCATCTGCCAATTCAAATTCTCTGCGATAACGTTTTTTTGCTTGGCTTAGAAAAATATATCAAAGATATTTCGAACCCTGACAGCTGGAATCTGATACGAAAGCTACTGATTCGGGGCTTTGATCCACCTGCCGGGTGGTACGTCATTCACTGGGTTAATGAAGAATGGCGCAGGAATAATATCCCCAAAAACAAGGCCTTGCAAAGTTCGTTCTTTTATAAACTGACAAAAAAATACAATGTCAGCATCCCCATCATTAAAGGATATCCGGCTGTGAAAATGAAATGGAACTTATCGCTTGGAACTTATTTCAATATTTTATTTAACTAAGCGTATCTAATTATCTAATAGTAAGGAAATAAATAAGAAGTATTAAATTACTGAAATTTTATATCACTGATAAAATCTTTAACCTGCTGACGGATTTTTGCACTACCAATTGTTGCCGATTGCAACTTTTTTCCTTTAACTTTAAAGCTCAATCCTCCGAAAATGAAAAAGCCAACATTCACCTCAAACTTGTCGAAATTTGACAAAGGCATCACATATTCGGGGGGAACTATTTCCATCATACTAATTTCGAACAAACCCGGTTCAACTTCATTAATTTTTGTAAGCAGTTCTTTGAATTTGGGCAAGTCGAAGCACATCTTTCCGATGACTCCTCCCATATCTTCCACCCTCTCGGGCATTACAAACAAGTACTTTTTTGTAAGGTAAGCAAAGCCCTTTATGGTTCTGCCAGTGTTAAGAATATCGTTAATGGTAATTTTGGAAATAAAATAGTAATCAACTTGCTCTTTCATGGTGTTGTGGTTTTGGTTTATGACATAAAATTAACCATATTTATAAAAGTATCAAAAAATTAGTGATAAAAATATGTTAGCATTTACAAATATCATAAGTGATTAATATTGATTGCAAATGAATCATTGCTAAAGGCATTTGTTAATTTTTATGCCCAGAAGTAAGAAAGATGTTTCCTAAGTTACATTGCGGACAGCGGTGCCGTAAACAGAAATTCTCGCGCAGGTGCAACAATGCCTGCGATTCTAATGCATTTGCAGGTTTAATACCCAGCTCTGACCAACGACGAATAAAGGTATTGTTTTCTGCCTTGGTCTGCGACAACCAATCAAGAGCCAGCTCAGCATGTTCCTCCGAATCGTTATACTTGCCATAAAAAAACAGAAACGGAACGACTACATTAATAAGAATAAGGTCGACTGCGGTGCTCCCCAAGTAACGGAAGCTATGTTTGACATGTGCACCAAAACGGAAATGTGTATGCCAATATTCGGAAACTTCAGCCGAAAAGAACGACGAAATGTGGTTATAGTTTTTCATTTCAAGCATTTCGGTTACCATTGCAGGGTGTTTATGCACCAGTGCAGCAAATTGGGCCAGGCGCAAAGTTGGGAAGTTACCGGGTCGCATACGTGCAAATTTCCAGAGGTAGCCCGGCAACCCTTGCAAACCAAATTTTTTCTTAATGAAATCGTATTCTGTTTTAAGGCGTACAGAATAATCGTCGTGCTCAATATCATCGAGTAAGCCTGCTTGCCCAAACAATAAAGCTTCGAGTGAAAACAGGTCGTGTGAATATTTCTGCAGCAGTTTCAGAGGAGTTCTCTGCATCAGCAACCCAAAAGGCTCCTTGTTCACTTTACATCCCATTGCTTCGCCCAGCTGACTCAACCAAAGCGCTTCCCAATCGTTGTTGAATTGACGAAAACGCTGATACATAAGTCCGACTTTACTTTCAAGCCTTTCAACAGCACAACGATTCAACCAGAAACGTACCATTTCATTTTCTGCTGAACTGATCATGGCACTGCATGCCGGCCAATCAGGCTGTTTTAAAAGAAATGCATAGGTTCCCAAAATGTATTCAGGTATCTTCATCTCGAAAACTGGAAGCAACATACCATTACCCGTTGTTACCTCCCTGTCGTGTTTGTACACCACATGCAAAACAACATTATCGTATGCTTTATCAAGATGGTGATTATGACGGAACCACTGCGATGAACTGGTGTGAATTTCGACATTACCTGCCCAAACCGTATTTCCAACCTTTATCTTCGCATTGAAGAAATCAGGTCCGGAATCGTAATTCGGTGCACCGGTGTCAATGACTTCGAAATCAGCACCATTGGTCAGCGTGTTGTACCGGTGATCCCAGTACCTATGCTGCCAAACAAACTGTAACAAATCTTCGCTCAACATGAATATTATTATAATTATCAGAGTAAAATTAAATATTTTGTAACTTGCATCAAATATTAAGCATGAAAAAAACCGTTTCATACCTAATAGCCGGTATTATCGGGGTTGCCTTCTTGGCTGCGTGTATTTGGGTTTACACATCGAAAGGCAGGAACAGAAAAGCCCTGAACCTAAAAATTAAAACCGGAGCTGCCATAATTGCATTGACATCTTTAATAAGCCACTCGTGTGTTACTGTAACCTGCTACGATGTGGCACCCATGAATTATATTTCCCCTCTCGATAGTATTACAGAAAACAATCACATATTCATTAACCCAAGCAATGATAGTACCGTTGATTTTGCCATTGACCAACCACAGGTTAACACAATAACTTATAGTTTCAACACTGAAGCAGGATCGAACATTACTTCAGGCAACGCTATAATACGCAGTGGCAGGCTATCGGGAGCGTATTGCGAGTTTGCAGTTCCTGTACCGGAAAATATAAGTACAGGCACATATTACTTAAAAGTATTCGGGAAAAATCTTACTGAAGTTGATACTTCAGTTTACCTCACCTCTGTTTTTGTAGATATTGTGCAGGAATAATACATTAATACACAAATTTCGAACTCGTTAGGTTTTCACAATGCATTGTATATCTGTTAATTGAAAAATTGGTCCGTTTTTGGTACAATAGTTGCAACAAGTTTATTATATTTTTGTTTTAGAAGTTTTTTGAAAATCTGAACTTTTATTTTAAAAATT